>JBQCFO010000280.1:0-8181 GCA_051959055.1 Ginsengibacter sp.
TCAGTAGCTTCATCCATAGAATTTGCTTTTACAATGCTATAACCACCGATCGATTCTTTAATTTCCGAGTAGGGCCCATCCGTAATGATATTTCCTGGCTTTACGACCTTTCCGTTTGAAGCCAACCGGTTGCCGCGGTCGGTCAATTTGTTTTGAGCAGCAATGCCGCCTATCCAGTCCATCCAGCGTTTGGTCATCGCTTGCATTTCATCGGGGGAAGATTTTGGCGTGTTGTTGTAATCTGTTCTGAAAACCAATAAGAAATCTTTCATTTTGTTTATGTTTTAAAGATTAAAAAATAATAAGAATTTAGTTTGGAATATGGTCAATTGAATTGGACCTCTCATATCCATTCTGTCTGCTTATCAGGGTTAAAAATGAATGACGATTGAGTTGTTGATATTGGACAATTTTTTTTCTGAATATGAATTGACGCAACGAACTTAAAGTTAACAATAAGGATATTTCTGAAATAGAGATTGTCGGGAAGATATTCAGCAGGAGAAGACAAAATCAGAATAGCTTTTGGTTAATACGAGATTGAAAATTATTTTCTTGGTATGACTGCTGAAGATTTGTTGAGCGCGGGGTTTTACAGAAAACCTCTTACTTTTATCTCCAAAAAAATAACTAATTCATGGGCCAGAAAATTTACCAGGTAGACGCTTTTGCTAATAAAATATTTTCTGGAAATCCTGCAGCGGTTTGCCCTCTCGGGCACTGGTTGAGCGATGAGACTTTACAAAAAATAGCCATGGAAAATAACCTGGCCGAAACCGCTTTTTATGTAAAAAAGGAAGATGGTTATGAATTAAGATGGTTTACCCCCGCAGCTGAAGTGGATCTCTGTGGCCATGCTACATTGGCTGCAGCTTTTGTATTGTTCAATTATGAAAACCATCATGAAAATATGATTCATTTCCATTCACCCAGAAGCGGGAAATTGACCGTAGCGAAAGATGGTACATTGCTGACATTAAATTTTCCGACTGATAAAATAAACCCGATCGAACTGAATGAAGAATTGATAAGTGCATTTAATATAAAACCCCAGTTTGCTTTTAGAGGTAAAACAGATTATATGCTCGTGTTTGAAAACGAAGCACAGATAAAAGATGTAATCGTTAACTATCCAACGATCTCAAAATTGAATGTCCGCGGAGTAATCATAACTGCCAAAGGCGATAAAGTGGATTTTGTTTCAAGGTTCTTTGCGCCGGCTGTTGGTGTAAATGAAGATCCGGTAACGGGTTCTGCCCATACTTCTTTAACTCCTTACTGGTCAAAACGACTGGGAAAAAGATTTGAACGCCATGCAACTTTCAACACGAAAAGGTTATTTACAATGCAGGTATCTAAACGACCGGGTTGAAATCAGCGGCGAGGCAAAGCTGTATTTGATTGGCGAAATATTTTTGGAAAACCAAAAAAACCAAAAATAAGAATCAGGGTTATTTGTCCTTTTACTGTTTAAGTGATAAGAATAAAATTCGTTTTTTATTTTACATTCAATATCACATTTATCATAAATAACTAAGCCACCACTTTTCTTTGTGATTGGATTTATAGCGGTCGTATCGTTTACAAAAAGGGTATAACAATAAGACGATGAGTATCCAAACCAAATATACAACGAGTAAGGAAAATCCATAACCTTGGGGGATAGGCGTAAATGGAACCTGCGAAACCATATCACTCCATTCGAAGCCAGTTAATTTTGCAGCAATCATTGCAAAAAAATGTATTAGATATAAATGCAACACATAAAAAAACATTGGCACTCTCCCTATTCGGATTATAGCCTTACTAATTAAATTGTTTCGGTTTTCTGCCACAATCAGAATGAACATAGCAGGCCCAAGCGTTATTAAAAGATAAAGAAGTGAAGGCGGATATTTTGTTACATTCATAAAAGACATAAGGGTAAAAATCGATGAAGCCTGTAAACTCCAGGGAGCGGGATCGCCATAAATGTTCAATGCTCTTAGCAAAATAAAAAGTGCAACAGCAATTACTAAAAAGTAACTAAAAACTTTTTTTCTTTGTTCCGGAAGTATGCCCGGTTGATAAAAATAACCAAAGCAATAACCTAAAGTAATAACGCCTATCCACGAAAGAACCGGGTAAACCACTTCAACAGGGCGATCTAAAAAATAAAAATTTTCCGGAACTACGCGGACATCATGCAAGGCTGACCATAAAAAAGCAGTCAATCCCTGTCCCGGAATATGAATGTTGTCTAAAAGATTGTGTACTGCAATAATTGCAACACCAGTCAAAAGAATGAAGAGTAAAGGAAGTAAAATCAACGCTGATAAGGACATCATTCCAATACCCAAAGCCCAAATGTTAACTAATGCGAAAAATGGCAGTGCCAAATTAAAAGACCATGAAAAATTTACTACGGTTAATTCTAATAAAACCAGCCACAAGCCTCTTGTTAATAAGAAAATTGATAATTGTTTTTTCGTTTTTCGCAACCCCATAAGATAGGCTGAAGTTCCGGCCAAAAAGCTAAAAACAGGAGCACAAAAATGTGTTATCCAACGGGTAGAAAAAAGTAAGGCATTTGTTTTGGATAAATCAGTAGGATCATAAATCATAGCATCAGCATGGAAAAAATCTCTTGTATGATCTAATGCCATTAAAACAATAACCAACCCTCTAAGCAGATCAATAGATTGTATCCTTTTTTTTGTGATAATTTCCGGGTTCATTTTTTCAAATAATTTTATGGAGTTAGTAAAAAGGCAGGATAAATTTGGAAAAACTAAAAATAATATTTTTGTTTAATTCGTAAAAATATTTTTTATTCATAAAAAAAAATTCTGCAGTTGGTTACGAGTTGGGTTTATTCGATTTACCCAAAGCCAAGCGAAAATTATCACTCTTAACACGAAAGTGGCAAGACTTATACCCAATCATGAATATTTGCTTCAAAGGGCGGTCGATGCAATTAATGTTGTAGATGGCAATTGTACGAGCACCGCATGGCTTACATTCGGCAAGGGACTTACACCACAATCTATCACAACTGATGCGGATTGTAATGGAGAAGAGTCATTGTGGCGTGATGTATCAGCCATTGCATCGGGATCAAAATTCGATATTCATTTCCAAATAATTGATGCCACTAGCATGGCCGTTGTTCTTACCAGTGATTGTTATTGGTACCAGGTGAGGTAATGCATTATCTAGTGTCAATTAATCAACACAATCACCATTCATTCGTAAGCCGTGCAAAATTAATGGTGAATAAATAAATTGATTGGTTTTTCAATTACCTAGTAAAAGGCTACGCAACAGCGTGGCTTTTTAATTGATGCTGTTTATAACACATGGCTTTTCCTAAAGGTTATGAATAAAAAATTGCACGGGATAAAAAAAATAAATTCAATTTTTTATATTAGTTTAGTGTATTCAATTTCCAAAAAAACTCCCAAACGCTTTCCTTAAAATCACTTCTTTTTTTTATAGAAAAAGTTTCCATTATCCGGAAATAAAACTGCTACATTTTCATTATTCTGAAAGAACCTTTTACCCAAAGGCCTCCAAACGTTTTCCTGATGATAAAATTTGTGAAAACTATCCGCTGTTTATTAATGCTTCTTTTTCTGAGTGGCCTGTTTTTGCATGGTATATCACAGCATCTGTTGTATTACGACAGCATGACGATCATCAACTGTAAAAACAGGCCTGAAGAAGTAATTCACAAGCTGAATTTATCCAAAATTCATTTTGCCAAAGCCCTTGAAAACCGTATCAATTTTGGCCTTGCAGGAAATGAATATAAATACATCCTGCTAAAAGTGAAGATAGCAGGAGAGGACGCGGATCCCTATTTATCCATAGATAATACCAGCCTTGATACAGTAAGTATTTACAGCATTGATGAAGACGGAAATGCCCAGCAGGTTTATCTTGCCGGAGCGCTTGTTCCGTTTAATCAGGACAAGGAATTTGTGTGGCATACGGTAGCATTGAATGGTCATCTTTCGACATTTTATCTTATTGCCTTAAAATCACCTCAAAAGAATATCAACGTGAGATATGAAATATTGACGCGGGATGAACTTGAACAAAAATATCAAAGCCACGACCGCATCATTTTCTTTTATACGGGCATTGTTAGTCTGATTGTAATTGTAATTCTTCTCGCCTTTCTTTTATTCCAAAAAGCCGTCTTTGCTACTTATCTCGGTTATATTTTATGTGCCTTCATATGGATCGTTTCTCATTATGGTTACATGTTTCCTTATGTATATCCTCAGCTCCCGGTCATAAACGAAATCATTAAACCAGTGAGCAGCGACGGCGCTGGTTTCTTTCTTTTGATGGTGATGAGCCAGGTATTCAGGCAACAGATAGAATCAAAAAGAATTTTTGGGAAAAGTATCAACACAACTCTTCATATTCTTCCCGCGGTCATTGCCTCTATGTTTTTGTTGTTGATTCCAAACCTCCATGATATGATCAGGTATTTTCTGATGATTGGATGGCATGTAGCGCTGATCATTACCCTTTGTATGATTGCAATTATACCAGTTTGTTTTATCAGAACTGGTCCTACTGCAAAAATCTTTTCATCGGCAATGTTTGTGATCTGCGCGATGACGATGCTTCAGCTATTGAACAATTCAGGGTTTATCAATAATTTTTTTGTAGGAGAACATGGGATCACTTTGGGAAGCCTGCTTGAAAATATTATCCTTGCGTTCGGATTATTTTATAACCTTTTGCAGGAAAGAAAACAAAGAGAAGAACAGGTGCTGGCGCTGGAACTGGAGCAGGCAGAAACATTAAAAAAACTGATCACCGTGCAGGACAATGAACGAAAAAGAATTGCCGGCGATCTGCATGATAATATCGGCCCGCTTCTGGCAGCACTTAAAATAAATTTCAGGCGTATTATTCATACAAAAGAAAGAGGCGCTTTAAACGGGCTTGCATCCAAAACAGAATTGATCATTGATGAATCGATTGCCGAAATACATAACGTAGCGCTCAACCTGATGCCAAAAGGACTTTCGTCTAATGGGCTCATAAACACTTTGCAGGAATATTTTGACAGTATTGAGCAGCTTTATAATAAACCAATCGTATTTAACCACCAGGTAGAATCTATTCTGTATCCTGAACTGCAAATAAGTTTATACAGGATCATTTGTGAACTCGCGCTCAATGCTGCAAGGCATAGCGACGCATCGAATATAACGGTATGCATACACGCAAATGAAAAAATCGTCTCGCTGTATATTCATGATGATGGCAAAGGATTTCAAATAAAGGCAGCTGGTAATAAAAAGTCGTTAGGCCTGCAAAATGCGGAAAGCAGGGTGTTGTATATGAAAGGGACATTCGATTTGCAAACCCAGGCTGGCAAAGGAACACAGATACAAATAAATATTCCGTTTCAATCTGATAATCTTTATCATGTGAGACAGTAAAGAAACAAATAGCGGCATTTCCTGTTTTACAATTTCACCATGTCCATGTGAACCGCCTTTAATATAAGCCCGATCCGGTTCTTTACATCAAATTTTTCAAACAGTTTGGCCCGGTATGTATCCACAGTAGATTCACTCAAAAACATTTTTTTAGATATTTCTGAATAGCTCAAATCCGTACACAAATGATTGAGCAATTCTTTTTCCCTGGGGCCTAATTCGGGCGCGGGACCACGGTTGATTCTTTTTTCAATCTGCTTATGAATATTACCAGTTATGATTGGCGTGTAATAATAGCCATACTTTACTACCTGTTGCAGCGCGTTTAATAATTCCTCCGATCCGATGCTTTTCAGCAAATATCCTTTTATTCCATATTGCAGCATTTGGATCACACTGTTGTCATCTTCCTCCATGGTAAGGGCCAGTACCTTGATATCTTTTTTATTTTCAAAGATCCATTTCGCTACTTCTATCCCATTCATGCCAGGCATGATGATATCCAGCAAAACAATATCCGGTGTATTTTCTTTTTGCTCCAGTAATTGAATGGCCCCCGCTCCGTCATTTGCACACCAGCCAACCCTGAATCCTTCAAAATCATTGAGCAGGCTCGAAAGCGAATCGCAGAAGATTGCATGGTCATCTATTAACGAAACGGTAGTCATCGTTCAAAGATACGCGATTTAAGAGGCGGGATTTTCATGAAATATTTGGGGGATTTTCATGAGGGGAATGGGCATTGACACTAGAGAAAGGGGGTTGCAATAAATAGCTTTGACATTGAAATGTATTGGCACGCAGAAAAGGAAATTAGAAATCTAAAATTTCCGCTATATGCAAAATGAATCACGCTCATGGCTTCATATTTCTGATGAGATAGAAGCGAGGCAATCAATTGATGATGGTCTCAAAAACGACATTCGTAAAATATTACTGGCAGAGCGGAAGGAAAAAATGAGCTACATAACACCGCTTATTAAACAACAACTAAAAATAAAAAACGGAACGTTCATACCCGGAGTACGGGCCGTTGCGCCTACTTACACCCGGGCACAATTCAAAGGACCCGTTCGTGCTTTTCCGTGGAATATGCCAATGCCACTGACATGTGCTGCCAACCTCCAATTAATTTCTTCTCAACAGGGGAATTATACTGCCGGATCAAGCCCTGTTGAAGACATTGAAGATTTTGAGGCGAATAATAGACCAAATACCGACCCGGAAATAGCCACATTTTTACACCGCTCCTGTTATTTAACGAATACGGCAACTGGTGAAATTTCCTTTGCCGGCGTCACAGGATTTGGAAGTATCCCGCCAGAGATAATATTTCCGGGGAAAGGATTGCTTTTAACCGGAGACATAGTTCACGCATTCGTAGTTCCGGCGGCGCAGTTGGGTAGCTTTACCGGCATACAGGCAACTGCAAGAATTTCTAATAAAAATCCGCTGGACTACGTGGAACCTGGACCTGTAGACAGCCAGGTTTTTGGTCTGACAGGTACTATCGGACTTGTCACTATTAGTATTGAAATTTATGATCCTGCAACTGGGCATTACACAAACAGAACATCCTACGGGCAAAATATTTTTAATGATGTGTGGGAAGGTACATCTTCTGATGGCTATTATCCAAAAGGGATTTTTTATGGGAATAAGTCAACCATAATGGCTTCTTCAAGTGAAGTGGGATATCAACCTGATGGATCATATGGAGTGGTTGATATAAGCACGTTTGGCAGGCTAACTTCTGCGGAGAAGCCAATTTATGTAGATGTATCGGTATGGATGTATTCGGTTGTGATGATCGGCAATGAAGGCGTTTCAGGTACTATTGTTTCGTGCCAGGCTCCTGGCACTACACCGGTTGTCAGCTTCAATGATGTTAGTTCTTTTACTCAGGGATCCCCTTTTGTAGTGGAAGAAATTCGCTTATGCGGTTTTTGAACAAGTATTATATTCTTCAAAGCTGGAGTCTTTGCCGGAAAGATGGCAACTGTAAATCGTGATGGCTTTACTTTTTAATTAAATCAACTATGAAACATATTGTCATTGCAATCATGCTCCTGATGCTTTCAACGGTTTCACTTAGTCAGCAAACAACGCTTCAGGCAATCAACAAACAGGATTATCTTCAAAAAAGTAAACAGCAGAGAAACACTGCATGGATATTGGCCGGAGGAGGTCTTGTTTTAGAGATAGCTGGCATTATCGCCTACCAATCGGGGAATGCTTCTATATTTTTGTTGGGAGCCGGCCTGATTTCACAAATAGTCAGTATTCCATTTTTTGTTTCCGCTGCAATTAATAAGAAAAAATCAAAGAAAGCTTCTTTGTCTTTTAATTTGGAAGAAACGCATGATATTCATACATCGGTCATAAATTGTCATCTGCATCCGGAAATATTTCTAAAAATAAATCTATAGATTTTCTAATTTTCCTTGTTAGCCGGCCTCAGGTATTTCTCTGTTTATATAAGTATAAATTTTATCACCGGTGCCATTTACAGCGTCGGCAAACCAACCAAAAAAAACATTTTTTAAGCATCTAAAGTCTATGTAAATTTAGTGTGCCATTTACCACCTAAAATAAAAACATTGCTATGAAACATACCATTTTACCCGCCATTGTTTTTATATTTTTTTATCAAACTATGTATTCGCAAAGCGGCACCGGCTTCGCGATTACCGGGCATGGAAAAGGTGATCTGAACTGGACAGATATTCGCAGT
>JBQCFO010000281.1:0-8799 GCA_051959055.1 Ginsengibacter sp.
TGCAAAAAATAGTAGTGGATGAAAAGAACCGGTTGAAGGGCCTTACCATTCGCGGGTCAGCCATCCGCGAACGTACGAACGGCCTCGTAGTAGGTATAGAACGAAATAAAGAGCGCATTTTAAATCCCGATTCAGATACCCAATTTGAATGGGGCGATATTATCTGGATAGTAGGGGAGCGTGAAAAAATAAAAAGACTGACTGGCTCAGATTCTCAAAAGCCATTGAAGCCAGTAGACCATTAAATATCCTGAATTTTCATTCTGCCACCATTTTTCAAGTTAGTTTTTTCCCGTTTATTCTTTTATAAATCTTAAATATTTGTGCTTTCCATCAAAGCTTTTAAGGGCAATGAAATAGGTCCCTGATGGTAAATTGCTAAGGTCGACTGTAACCTGTGTCAAACCTTTAATATGCTTAATAATGCTCACTCGTTTTCCCTGTGCATTAAAAATTTCCAACCAATTCCAATTTTGTTGAACTTCCATTCCGACCACATTTGTGCTTGCACCAGCAGGATTTGGATATATATAAATTCTCTCACCGGTTTTTGCGGAATCATTTACAATAAATAAAAGGCTATTACTAAAAGTGATGCTGGAGAAAACGCAAGGATCATCATTTAATAGTTTTAATCGTAGTTTGTCACCATTCGCTTTAGGTGTGTAAACAACCTGGGTATCGGTTGCTCCTGCAATATTTTGCCATGTATGCATTACCGTGCTATCCTGCCATTGATAAATTGCGTTTGTTCCCGGGTTATCCAAAGTCGCATTGACTGTTATACTTTCACCTGTCGTTACTGTTTCAGAATCTGGAATGCGGACTGTGGATATTGCTGTAGGTTTTACGTTAAAATTCAAAGAGGCGGTTGCAACCGCAGGGGATGCGCAGGAGATGGCACTAGTCGCTTTTACTGCAACAGTATTATTTACAACAACAAATTTTTGATAAGAAAAAGTCGTGTCTATTGAGGTAGTAATAATATTTCCATTAACCAACCATTGATAAACAGGCGTCGTGCCAAGGTTGGCTCCACGAACAGCAACAAAGCTTATCACTGAGTCCTGGCATAAAATTTTAGCATTGCTTGCCAGCGTTATTGAAGGCTTAACAAAAGAAGCTTCATAAATGTTAACCGCGTTGCTTTCTGACTGGGTATCTGTGGCACAAAGTGCATTATTTTTCATAATCAATTTCACAATATCTCCGGAGGATAGCGTTGAGCTTTCAAATTTTGGCAGGTCGCCACCAATATTATTTCCATTTAACAGCCATTGATAGGCCGGCGACTTACCACCGTTAACCGGGGTTGCTGTAAAGCTTACATTCATGCCAGCGCAAATGGTGTCTGCCGATGCAATGATGGAAACCGAAGGTATCAATACAGGATGGACTATTGCTTTTATTTTATTACTTGTATCTTTTTGCTGTGTAACGCAGGTTTCACTTGAAGTCAACACCACCTGAATCTGATCTTCGTTCTTCGGCTTTATTGAAAAATTATTTGAAGTATCGGATAGTGAAGGAATTCCATTCACAAACCACTGAAATTTGGGATTGGCGCCACCATTAGCTACTATGGTATTAAAGCTCATACTCTGGTTTGCACAAATGGTATCAGCCGAAGAGGTAACTGTTATGTCAGGCGATACATTCGGGAGAATATGCATCGTTAAAGAATTGCTGGTTTTGGTTTGAGGATTCCCGCATGAATTTTTGCCGCTGATGGAAAGTGTTACTATATCACCTTGGGAAAGTGAGCTTGTAGTTAGAACGTTTTTATTATTTTCCACCACTTTTCCATTTATCATCCATTGATAGGAGCTATCAATGAGGTTACCTGTAAATGTACCAGTAAAACTAACAGGTGTACCGCTACAAACATTGTTTTGTGAGGCACTTATTTCGATGAGAGGAGCAATTGCTGTTCCTACCTGTACAGTTATCGTATCGCTGTATACCGCAGCGGTCGAGCAAGGATTGGTTGCTTTTACAAATACATGATCATTGTTGGCAGGATTGCTCAGAATATATATTGGAGCACTTGTTCCCACAGCCGCACCATTCCTGTACCACTGATACACCGTATTTTTATAATCATAAAAAGTTGTATTAGCGGTGAAGGTAATGGTGTCAGCAGCGCATAACGTTGTATCTGATGCTATAATGACAGCGCGTGGCTGGCCTGGACCTTCATAAGCGCCCAAATCAACAAGACTACTTTGTATGCGTTCGTTCCCAAGAATATCCATTGGGACGTTTTCTACTTTAGAATTCAGGCCTGCATTTAAAGCAGGTGAACAGGGTGATAATCTGATCCCATCATCCGCAGTAAGCCAAATATTATCTGGTCCATCGCCATCATTTAAATCCGTGATGAAATTATCATTTATTCCCATGTTATGCCATCCTAAGGCATTTTGATTGCCGCTCCAGGAATTGTATTGAGCATTTATAAAAGGAATTTCCTCAGCTCTGTTATTGCTGGTTGCAAAATTAAGATCAGGGTTTATGACGTTTGCCGGACCGCCCATCATTGTGTTGCCGAGAAAAAGTGAATTATAGCAATAAGGTTTAAAATCATAACTGGTTGCACCACCCACGATATTTACCCCAATTCCATTTGATACATCCGTACTATTGTTTTTGACAAATGAACAATTAGTTATTATAAAATTGGAATTATCAGAATATACTCCCGCGCCTTGTCTCGCCTCATTTTTATAGATAACAGTATTAATCAAGGAAGTTCCTCCTCCACTATTTTGAAATCCTCCTCCAATCCAGCTTGAAATATTTTTTTCAAATACAGAGTTAGTAATTTTTATAGCGGTTGACCATGGCTTTCCATTGAATGTGGTGTAATAGTTGTTGAAGTTTGCACCTGCACCCCAATTGCCCGTGTTGTTCGCTATTATTGATTTATTCAACTCCACATTTGATTGCGCAGTATAAATCCCACCACCGTTAGTTGCGTTGTTTTTACGGACAATGGAATTTAGCAATTGAAAACGTTTGGTGCCATTGATCAATAAACCAGCTCCCTGGCTACCATTTCCTCTTTCTATAATCAAGCCATCCAATGTGACGAGTGTATCCGGTGCATGTACAAGTAAAACATTCTTAGAATTATCTGTCGAGTCATCCGCAACCCCAATATCGCCACTTAAAATAGTCGGATATAAAATCGGGTTTCTTTCTGAATCCTTGGGCGATCCGGTTTTGGGATAGCCTCCTAAAATAGATATTCCTCTATAAATATTGAAAGAAGAATCTCTGTCTGATGCTGCCGGCTTGTAAATCCCCTGCGATACTTTGATGATTTCAGCACAGTTGTTCAGCGCAGCCTTTTGGAGTGAATTAAATGCCGACAACCATGATTTGCCATTGCCATTTGGCGCCGCATTTTCGTTTACATAAAATATTTTGGTGTTATCAGAAGCAGTTTGAACTTCGTATGCCCCTGCATCAATTGTTGCTGAATAAATCCTTTGATTGTTGATGAAGTCCAAACTCTCACCGGTAAGTGAATTATTACCGGCATTAATTGCGGGGCTGCAGTTGCAAAGCATATAACCGTCATCAGCATTACCCTGTTTATTATCCGGACCATCCACATCTGTAATGTTAACCAGTTTTGGATTTATACCTACATGCGAAGCGGTCATAGCAGTGTTAGGCTGTTTAAACAGGAATGAATTCCTGATATCAACAAATGCTTTGTTGGTCAGATACTCCATACTAATATCTTCAGGCACCGCATCCATTAAGGAGTTTACGCCGTATCTCCATAAAATAGAATTATACAGTTTGAGCTTTGAAGTATCTTTAATAGTCAAAAAATTCGATATACTGTAAGAAGCAGTTGGTGTAAACCAGTTTCTTTCAACCAATGTAGAATTAATAATATCAAGCCTTGACCCATTTTCAGCTAAAACAAAACCTTGATCCATTAGTGTGGTCAGCACACAATTCTTAAATGTCAAATGGGAGCCATTGATGCGCATATTCATTCCTCCCCAATATCCAACTCTATTATCGAAAAAGCAGCGTGTGTAGGTGGCGTCGCAATTTCCCTTCATCATTGCGTACGGCCCGTTAGAACGCTCGCCATAAACATAAAACTTACAATCAGTAATATTAGCTTTTCCTCCATTCATATAACCGATTGTGCCACCGGTTTCAAAACCTGTCGGCACATTATTCAAATCTTTAAAAACACTTTCATTCATTTGCAGAAATGAGTTATAAATACCTATACTTCTGCCGTTTGTCTTTTCAAAAACTGTTTTTTTTACAACCACATTACTGTTGTTGGTTATGCTGATAGCTTCCGCCCTGCTTAGGAAAAAACAGGAGCTGTCTATGACAGGTTGGGAATTATCAATAGCGATGCCCGCACCCAACATTTGATTGGGCAACGCTGACAGGGTGTCTTTTCCAAGATAACAGTTATAAAATACAGGTGCAGACCTATCTTTAATGGTTATATTTTGGTCAACATTTCCGTTATAAAATTTTGAATTCAGAAATTTCGGATTGCTAAAGCCAGTTATTCTAACCAGGCTGAGTGCGCTGTTATAGTCCACAGCAAGAGTAACATTTTCGAAAACAGGCGAACTTTTATACCCTATGTTCAATGCGGCATTTTCGCTGGAACGTCCACTGTTATCCCACCATGGATCGCTTGTATTTCTGATTTCTACCCCAATCAATTTTGCAGTACTATTGTTGCCATACGATTTTACTACATTGAATACTTTGTCACCATTTGTGAGAGTGCCATCCAAAATGGTTTTATACATTTTGGGATCAGAAATATTATCTCCCATGTTGCCACTATAGCCGCCGATTACAACCTTGTTATCTTGTAATACAAATGAGGCAAACCGATCGTTAGGGGAAACCGGATAAATTCCCTGCGCAACTTTTATAGTGTCCCCACAACGCGAAAATGCCTTTTGCAAGTCTGTGAATGCATTTGCCCAGCTTGTGCCATCGTTTAAACCCGTTGCATTTCGTTTTACATAAATCACCTGAGAGGGTGTTGCAATTGTTTCCTGTAGTTCATAAGCACCTAAATCAACTGCTCCGTTTTTGATTCTACCAGCGCCGGTAATATCTTTCGGAACATCAACTACAAATAAATCGTTGCCTGCATTTATTGCCGGACTACATGGATTCGTCAAATGCAAACCATCATCCGCAGTAAAATACTTTCCATCAGCACCCGTTATACTTGCAGTGTCCCTAAACATGGGATTGCCCCCAAGAAAATTAGCGGTTCCCGGATTAATGAACTCAGTTAAGGTGTTGCTAACTGAAATAGACGAATAATTGTCTTTAGTTAGTTCTGAAATTTCCCACGCAAGATCGGTTCCATTATTATAAAAGATGGAATTCTTTGCAATAAAATGACTTGTGTCCCAAATTTTGCTATAGCCCTCATTTTTAAATAGGGTTGAGTTCAAAACATCAATTGTACTATTGATAGAACTGAATATTAAATCATTTGAATTTTTAGCAATTACACAATTTGATAAATTCAGCGATGAATTTTCAATTCTTATTAATGAGCCTGTATGGCTCCATTTATCTATTTTGTTGTTTTCAATTATGACATTTTCTAACGATACAACGGAAGAGCTTTTTATTTTAAGTGCTGCACCTCCTGCGCGATCGGAGTTAGAATGGTGATTATTGCGTATGACTGAATTTCGCAGCACAAATGTGGAATTATAGACTCCGATAGGCCCCCAGATATATGACGAAGCGTATGCATTATTGGCTTTTTCAAAAACAAACCCGTCAATTACTAATTGCGTAAGTGAACCTATATACATCAAAGCCTGCAGATTATCAGATATGTCAGGCGTTCCTATTTCTCCCGAGATCACGGTTTGATTATTCACAAAATCTCTTTGAGCATCTGTTGGGCTTCCTGTATCAGGATAACCTCCCAATATAACCATTGAATCTTTTGGCACCAGATATTGCCCCGCTGTCGTGGCCGCCTTATACACACCTTTTGAGACCTTTATAGTATCGCCTATTGTAGCTAAAGCAAATGCGGCGTTTATTTCCTGTAATGCACTTGACCAACTAAATCCATTTCCACCCGCAGGTGCATTTTGCCTTACGTAATAGGTATAATGACTGTTTAAAGGATTGGGAGTAGCAAGATTCATTTTGTAATCAATTATCTGGCCAGCGGACGGATTTATACAAAGATCTGAAATATTCTTGTCCGACACTACTATCCGCATCAATGCCTCACCAGGCTTAATATCGAAGGGCACTATAAAGGGGATTGAAATTGTTTGGCCACTTCCTGTTAATGCACCTATAAGTTCCCTGCTGCCAGGATTTGTATTTAAAATACCGTCACGGTTGTAGTCAATGCATATTTTAATGTTTTTATTCAGTGTGGCATTTGCTGAGTTGTACCTGATATTAATAACGTGATATGATCCATTGTTTAAGGTAGTGGAAATCGAAGTGTAATCTCCATAGCCATTTGCGGAGCAAACAGGTGCATGATTAATCGAATTTAATCTCACTGAATCAATCCTATAGATGCTGCAATCACCTGAACCGGTTATTTTACAATTACAGTTTAAAATATTGTTGGCAACAACTGATATAATATTTGATTCTGCTGACAGGCTACTTCCTATACAGGTGTCCGCAAATCTAAAAAGGCTTGTAGCATTTATATTGGTAGTAAAAGATGCTTGTAAGGCACTACCTTGGGAAATGGTTTTCCAGGTAATTCCATCCAGGGAAGATTGCCAGGCATAATGTATGTTTCCTGCACCGGTTGTAGCGCCTGTGTTGGTAATTGTGAAATTTGTATTGGGGCAAATAGTTGTCGGGCCGGAAACAGAACCAGCAGAAATCAAACCTGAACAGTTAGCAGGGGTTTGAATATTAACAGTATAATCTTCTATCTCGCCGGCCATATTTTCACAGGACTCGTACCATTTGTAATCAGAATTACTCACCGTATTGTACCCGTAACGCACCCGCATGCGGGTATTGCCGTTAATGGCAGTTGCCGGTATTTCTACGGCCACAGAGCCGCTGAGTGAAGTCCCGTCAATGTTGGTCTTCACGGTAAACTCATCAGGGTCAAAAGAGCCATTATGGTTATAATCTATCCAAACAGCAATTTGATATTTAAGATCGCTCCAGGGTTGAACTACGGTATATTGTAATTCAATGCCACTGCCATTATAAATAGTTGGCGCAGCAACGGAAGTGAAATCAGTGTAGCCGTTTGTGCAACTCGTTGAGGCATTGTTTAAACCTGTACCCGCAATCGCGATCCTTGTAATTTTCTGGTCGGTGCAACGGCCTGCCGGCGGTGTACAAAAACAATTCATAAAAGGCGACTGAGTGACTTGTATCACATTGCTGATCTTGCTAATGCCGGTGGCCAGACACGTGTCTACAAAGCGATAATAAGTTTTGCCGTTCAATATCACACTGCAACTTTGCTGCAATTCGTAACCGTTGGTAATGTTGGTCCAGGTCATTCCATTGGAAGAAGACTGCCACGCATAGCGGATACCCTCGTCAAATGTCGCCCCGGCATTGTTCAGTATAAAGCTGGCGCCATTACAGGTTTCCGCCACACTTGCACTGATAATACCCGGTTCAATACTATTATTGCAGGCAGCGAAATTCAGTTGTGTAAGCGTGACGTCGTCTATATAAATACCAACAGAAAAATTGTTGTTACCCGCAGTGTTCCCGTTTTGAAAGCCAATATAAAAAACACCACTGGCCTCCGCAGTTATCGTGTCTTTAAATTCTTTCCAGTTATAGTAACCCGTATTTTCCCAGGTTTTAAAAATCTCTTGTGTTTGCTGACCAAAAGAAGTGCCGGTAGCAAGCGCTACTCTAAATTTTGAGCTGTCCGAGGTTTGATACCAAAAGTTCAACACATACCTTTTACCTGCGATCATGTTTATGGCAGGCGAAAAAAGCCAGTTATCTGCAGGAAAATAATTAAAAGAAGCCGCACAATAGTGCCCTGAATGCCGATCCCAGCTGTAGTTGCTGTTCCAGGTTTCTCCGGAAGAAGAAAAATCGACTGTGGTCCAACCGGCCGGTACATTTTCAAAACTTTCATTGATTAACACCTGCGCGTGGGTTGAGTAAGGTAAAATGAAGAATAAAGACAAAGCAATTAATTTGGCAGCTTTACCTGAGTAAAATTTTCGCATCCGGATATTCTTTAATGATGAGTATTTTAACGTGCAATCAGAGGAAATATTTTCTGGCTTGATTATGAGTTAGTTTGAATTGTTACAATAAGCAAATATGCTAAATGTACGTAATAGACGAAAACAATTTTATTTTTTTTGTACAATTTGTAGGTGAGCAAATACAAAAATTTAAAGCTCTATTTGAAGAAGCCGCTAATTTCGAGATAAACGATAAAAAATAAAGAACGCATTTTAAACCCGGATTCAGATACCCTATTTGAATGGGGCGATATTATCTGGATAGTAGGGGAGCGCGAAAAAATAAAAAGACTGAATGGCTCAGATTCCCAAAAGCCATTGAAGCCAGTAGACCAGTAAATATCCCCGATTTTTATTCTGGTGCTTATTTGCCCGGCGTCGACTTCTTCCAAAAAAAATAAAAAATATTTGTGTAGCTAAATGACTTCATATATATTTGTAGCCAAATAGCTACGCAATGAATTTAAGAAGAGATGTATTCCAGGCTATAGCCGATCCTACACGCAGGGCCATACTTTTATTGGTGGCTTCCCAATCCATGACG
>JBQCFO010000282.1:0-2283 GCA_051959055.1 Ginsengibacter sp.
TCCGGCCTGGTAAGCTTTAAAGGCGGAAGTGGTTTACAACAATTGCAGGCAAGTATGATTGATAAAGTTGAAATCATTACCAATCCTTCTGCGCGTTATGAAGCGGAAGGTATGGCCGGTATTATAAATATTATTTTGAAGAAAGAAAAACAACAGGGCTTTAATGGCTCTTTTGAATTGACTGCGGGCGATCCTGTCAATTATGGAGCGGCCGCCAATCTGAATTACCGGCATAAGAAAATAAATTTTTTCATCAATTATGGTATTTTCTACAGAAGACAACCCGGCATTGGAAACCTGTACCAGGAAGTTTATGCACCCGATACAACTTTTATATTGAAGCAAACCAATAATGGTAAGCTTATTGGCTTCAACAACAATATCCGCGGTGGAATGGATTTTTATTTTAATGAAAAAAACATGCTCACGGCTTCTTATTTATTTAGAAGAAGCGATGCAAACCGCATTACGGATATCAGGTATGAAGATTATCTTTTTTCCCTTTCAAATTTAAAAAGCATTACTACGCGTAATCAGAATGAAGATGAAATTGAACCCAATTCTGAATACTCATTGATTTATAAAAGAACATTTGAAAAGAAAGGTCATGAATTTACCGCGGAAGTGAAATACCTGGATAACTGGGAAAATTCCGACCAGACTTTTACACAGAATTACATACATCCTGATGCCAAAACGCAGGTTCAAAAATCAATAAATGATGAGTTTGAAAAACATTTATTATTCCAGGCCGATTACATACATCCTATCGGGAAAGAGGGGAAATTTGAAACCGGATTAAGAAGCAGTTTTCGCCATATGGTGAATGATTATATTGTTACAGAAAAAGATGCTAATGGTGTGGATCAACCATTACCCGGACTGGATAATTATTTTATTTATGACGAAAACATCCATGCGGCTTATGGAATTATCGGAAATAAAACTAAAAAAATCTCCTACCAGGCAGGCCTGCGTGCGGAATGGAGCGACGTTAAAACCACTTTGGAAAAAACCAACCAGGTGAATCCAAGAAATTATGTAAACCTCTTCCCTAGTGCACATTTAATTTATGATCTGCCAAAAGAAAATGCCATTCAACTGAGTTATAGCAGAAGAGTAAGAAGGCCTTTTTATGATGATCTAAGTCCGTTTATGACTTATTCCGATAGCCGGAATTATTTCAGTGGCAATCCGGATCTGAACCCTGAATTCAGCAATGTTTTTGAAATTGGCCATATCAAGTATTTTGACAAAGGCTCACTTTCTTCTTCTGTTTATTATCGTGGCACCAATGGTAAAATAACCCGTATCCGTACCGTGGATGATCATGGCAATTCTATTACTTTACCTCAGAATCTCTTGTCGGACAAAGCTTTTGGTACTGAGTTTGCCACCATGTGGACGCCATATAAATGGTGGAAACTTGATTTTAATTTTAATTTATTCCATTCCGATATTGATGGAAGTAATATTGATAAAATTTACAAAAATTCCACCTTAAGCTGGTTTGCCCGCCAGACATCCCGTTTTTCATTACCCAAAAAACTGGATATACAATTAAGAGGAAATTATGAAGCGCCTCAAAAAACGGCACAGGGTAGTAGAAAGGCTTTGTATTATATAGATATTGCCATCAGCAAAGATGTATTTAAAGGAAACGGCACGCTCAATTTGAATGTGCTGGATGTATTGAATACACGCAAAATGCATACGATTACACATGGAAACAACTTCTACTCCGATGGTTATTCTCAATACAGAAGAAGACAAATAAATCTGACTTTAAATTATAGGATCAAACAATCTGATTCTGCAAATAAATCAAGAAAGGCACAAGGTGCGGATGATGGATTTTAAAGATTTGTTATCTCAAGGTTTGATTTAAAAATAAGCCTGTAATAAAAAAATCCTCCATTAATATAATGGAGGATTTTTTTTATAGTAAAATAAGAATAATCCTTTAAACCAATGCAATATCCAGTACCTGTTGCATGGTTTTTACATAATGAAATTTTACTCCCTTTATAAATTCTGCTTCTATTTCTTTTATATCTTTTTCATTTTGCCAGCATAAAATGATTTCCTTCAACCCGGCACGTTTGGCGGCCAGTACTTTTTCCTTAATACCTCCAACCGGTAATACCTGGCCACGCAAAGTTATTTCACCGGTCATTGCAAGATATGGCTTCACTCTTTTACCGGTAAAAGCAGAAGCCAGGGATGTAAGCATCGTTATGCCGGCGCTCGGGCCATCTTTTGGAACAGCACCTTCCGGAACGT
>JBQCFO010000283.1:0-4063 GCA_051959055.1 Ginsengibacter sp.
AAAAGTGGTTTTAGCAGCTGAAAGTCCGTCCAAAGAAACTTCTGGTTTTAGGCCTATTTCAAAAGGAAAATCATACTCTGCCGGCTGATTCATGTCCAGTTTGCGCAAGTCATTTTCCATGGGCAAAGGCTGCGCAAAAATTTCTGGTTTTTCAGTTACCAGATAATTCTTCAGTTCTTTCTCCACGGATTTAATTACTTCATCATAAAAAATAGAAGCGCCATACATTTTTTTCACCATGCCGGCCGGCACCATTCCTTTTCTAAAGCCGGGAATATTTGCCTTTTTGCTATAATCTTTTATGGCTTTTTCAAATGCGGGAAGATAATCTTCTGTAGAAACTTTTACTGTCAATTTATCGTGGAGATTACCGAGATTTTCTTTAGTTACACTTGCCATTGCTTAAATTTTAAAAACCGTTTCAGGAACGGTTTATTCTTTTCTTTTTTATCAGAACCTGTTGAAGAAAGTGCGCATGGAGGGACTCGAACCCCCACACCTTGCGGCATCAGATCCTAAGTCTGACGTGTCTACCAATTTCACCACATGCGCTTTTGGGGCGGCAAAAGTAGTTTATTTTTTGATAAAATGAATAGTTAGAAAGAGTTAAAGAAAAAATTGTTTTTTTTGAAGAGTGATTAACTTGCACTATCACCGGCCTGTTTTTTCTCTCGCCATCCTTGGGAAACTTGAAATCCTACATAATTTATTTAACGAAATCAGAATACCTAATGCAGTTTGGGAGGAAATAACTTTAGATAAAAGCACTACGTTTCACAAGGTGATTTTCGATTTTTTTAAGTCGAAAGTTTGCAAAATACGATTTTATTTCAACTGCTCTTGTTATTTCAATCAATCACAGTTGGAATCAAATAGTTTCCCTCTTATTCAATTTACTATGATGCCTGCTGTAAAAATAATAAACGACAAGTCCAATGACCAGCCATATTAAAAAACGCATCCAGTTTGTATAGCCCAATTCGGTCATTAAATAAAAACAACTGGCAAGGCCAAGAACCGGTATCAGTGAAAGTTTTTTTACAAAAGAGGCAATCGTTAATCCAATAGAAAGAATGACAAACAAAAAGAAGGGCAGCTTGTCCTTAAAAATTTCCCAGCCTTCGCTCAAATCAAATAAACCTAAAAAGTTTTCCCAAAAAATTATTACACCAACAATAAATAAAACCGGCACAATAAATTGGGAACTTATGTAAGGTATTTTGAATTTAGGCGCTGCTTCTCCGGCTTCCCTTTTTGGTAATAAAAGTACGCCACCGCATACGAGTACAAAGGCAAATAAAGTTCCGATGCTCGTAAGATCTGTAACTTCAGTTAAATTTAAAAACAATGCAGGAATTGCTACAAAAAGACCGGTAACGATTGTTGCAAAAGAAGGTGTTTTATATTTTGGATGAATCCGGCTAAAAGCTTTGGGCAGCAAGCCGTCCCGGCTCATACTCATCCAGATTCGTGGCTGCCCCATTTGAAAGACAAGAAGCACACTTGCTGTAGCAATTACAGCGCTGAAAGAAATAATATAACTGATTTTGTCAAGCCCTACTCTTTTAAAAACAAAAGCCAATGGGTCGCCTACCTGCAATTCACTGTAGGAAACCATTCCGGTCAAAACTAAAGCAATGGCGATATAAAGCACGGTGCAAATAATAAGCGAATAAATCATCCCGCGCGGCAAATCCCTTTGCGGATTTTTACATTCTTCTGCTGTGGTAGATATTGCATCAAAACCAATGTATGCAAAAAATACAGCTGAAACGCCCTTCATCATTCCACCAAATCCATTTGGTAAAAACGGACTCCAGTTTTCAGGAGCTACAAAAAAACATCCAATAGCGATTACTGCAATAAGAATGATAATCTTAAACCCCACCATCATATTGGTAGCCCTCCTGGTTTCCCTGATGCCGGTATAAACCAGCCAGGTAATAAAAAATACAATGGCAAGAGCAGGAATATCAGCAATAAGTTTAAAGTTTCCTATTTGCGGCGCATGAAGCCAGGCATTATACCCTGATTGTACACTCTCTGGTAGATTGGTGAGTGTTCCACTTTTTGCTAATTCAGTAGTGGCTTCATTAAATGCGCGTGAGGCGCTCAAATAATCAGTTGTTAAAAAAGCAGGAACATGAATATGCAAACCTTCCAGAAGATTTACAAAATACTGGCTCCATGAAATGGCGACGGCAATATTTCCAATCGCATATTCCATCAACAAATCCCAACCAATAATCCATGCGATCAATTCGCCAAAGGAGGCATATGCATACGTATAAGCGCTACCGCTCACTGGTATCCGCGAAGCAAATTCGGCATAGCAAAGTGCTGAAAATCCACAGCAAATGGCAGTAAGTATAAATAAAAGTGAAACCCCGGGGCCGCCTTGAAAAGAAGCGTTTCCAATGGTTGAAAATATGCCGGCACCTACAACCGCGGCGATTCCCATAGCAGTAAGATCGCGGACCGTCAATACCTTTTTTAATCCCGCGGCAGAATGGGAAGCATCAGACAAGCCTGATTCGGCATCGTCTAAAATAGCGGTAATACTTTTTTTACGAAAAAGAGGATGAGGCATAGTTGGTAAACCGTTTTATGGAACTAAAAATATAAAAATAATTGCCAAAATAATTTTTTAAAGAGCGGAAGATAAAGAGAGTAAAGGGAAAAATGGGGAAGTGAGGAAAATATTTTTAACGGAAGTTGCCTGAATATAAAAAAATGTTTTAGTTATCGTTCAAAATTAAAAAAATGGAAACCGATGCTCAGGAGGTTCTATTCGCAGAAACGAATGAAAATAACAAATTCTCATTATTTGTTGCTTTACTGACTGTGATATTCGTCATCCTGGATCCCACATCATATATCACCTCTAAACGTTATCCTGGATCAATCTCATTTCTTGACCTATGTTATTGGCAAGGCTATTGCGGGTTTTTAATTTTGTGGTTTAAAAAATGAAATCATGAAAAAATATAGATCAATTGAGGAAGTACTTTCTCCATCTACATCGCACATGGTTGGAGATGGTTTTAAAGTAGTTAATTTTTATCCTCGCGGGGGAAGTTTTGGCGCCCGTATGAGCCCGTTTTACCTAATGGATTTTAATCCCGAGTACCATTTTACTCCTACGACAGTTCCCCGTGGAGTGGGTGTTCATCCACATCGCGGATTTGAAACAGTAACCATTGCCTACAAAGGAAGTGTGGCTCACCATGACAGCTCCGGAAATAGCGGTGTTATCAATCCCGGCGATGTACAATGGATGACAGCTGCAAGCGGTATTCTTCATAAAGAATATCATGAAACTGAATTTGCCAAAAAAGGCGGTGCATTTGAAATGGTGCAGATTTGGATCAATTTACCCAAAAAATACAAAATGTCTGCTCCCAAATACCAGGCAATATTAAGTGAACAAAAAGGACGTTTTGAAATTGATAACGGCAAAGGATCTGTTTCAGTAATTGCAGGAGAATATAATGATGTCAAAGGCCCTGCGCAAACTTTTTCACCTGTAGAAATGTACGACATCCGATTAAATGAAAATGCGGAAGCTGAATTTAATTTGCCCGCAACTTTCAACACCGGATTATTGATAGTGGAAGGGGAAGTTATTATAAATGAAACAGATACAGCACGTGAACATCAATATATCCAATTCAAAAATGAAGAAGGTGAAATAAAAATTAAAGCTTCTAAAAACAGTATTCTTTTATTATTGAGTGGTGAACCAATAAATGAGCCAATAGTAGCTTATGGACCGTTTCTGATGAATACGAAAGAAGAAATCCAGGAAGCAATCCATGATTTTAACAGTGGCAAATTTGGCACATTGGCACATTAATATTTTTAAAATTAAAAACAAAAAACAAATACCATGGCAACAAAAACAAAATGGACGATTGATCCCAGTCACAGCGAAATCGCATTTAAAGTAAAACACCTGATGATCGTAAATGTAAAAGGCGTTTACACCGAATACAATGCAAGCATCTACACAAACGATGATGATTTTACTACGGCGGAATTTGACTTTTGGATGAATCCAAAT
>JBQCFO010000284.1:0-13977 GCA_051959055.1 Ginsengibacter sp.
GTAATAGTATCTTTTGAAACATTTCCGGAAGTATTTTTATCATTTTTTCCGGTTTTACAACTGTTTATTAAAAGAGTAAAAGCCGAAAAGATAAAAAGATAAAATAATTTTTTCATCGAAAAATTTATGTGGTTCATGATAAACATCTTGTTGAATTGAATGTTGAATGAAATGTACCTCAATTACTTAGCCAAATTACAGCGATTCATTCACCACACTTGTCAATATAATCGTCAAATTTCGATAATTCAATTTGCTATAAGTATATTTGAAAAAAAATTTTTTTTGAGAAGCATGACTCTTTTTAAACCCCTTATTTTCTTAAAATTATCCGTATAAAAATGCAAATTCTTTCACGTTTTAAAGTAATAAAAACTTTTGCATTTGATATGGACGGCGTTCTTACAGATGGAAATATTATTGTGGACAGCAATGATAACTGGCTGCGACAAATGAATATCCGTGATGGTTATGCACTGCAACTTGCCGCCAAATCCGGCTTCCATGTAATGGTAATTTCGGGTAGCTGTTCTTCGTTTGTGCATAACCGTTTGAACAAGCTCGGAATAAACGATGTGTTTATGAATGTAAAGAACAAAGAAGATTTTTTGAAAAACATTGTTGAAGAGAGAAGGATTTCCTTAAATGAATTGCTATATATGGGTGATGATATTCCTGATTACTTTTGCATGAAAATGGCTGGTATCGCAGCGTGCCCTTCAGACGCTGCGTTTGAAATTAAAGAAATTGCCTCTTATATTTCTCCTTATGCCGGAGGCCGTGGTTGTGTAAGAGACGTGATAGAAAAAGTTTTGAAATTGAATAACAAATGGACGCTAAATAATAACATTCCATCAACCTGATCTTTCATTTTATTATTTTTTCTATGAAGATTCTTGTTGCATTTTTCAAACTGATCCGGTGGCCCAATCTTCTTTTTATTGTGCTTACACAAATCCTTTTCAGGTATTTTATTTTACCATTTGTTTACCTGGCCGGCCATCCGGGTTATGAAAGCATCAAACTTTCTGAAAGTTTATTTTATCTATTGGTACTCGCGTCCGTTTGCATTGCCGGTGCTGGTTATATCATCAATGATTATTTTGATGTAAATATTGACCAGGTAAATAAATCATCCAAAGTAATCATTGGCAAATATATAAACCGGCGAACGGCGATTTTACTTCATGCGCTGCTTTCCTTTGCAGGATTGGTTTTGAGCGTTTATATCGGATATAAAATCCAGAATATTCTGATTCCTTTTTTTAATTTTCTCGCCATTGTGATTCTTTGGTTTTATTCAAGCACTTTCAAAAAGAAAATCCTTATCGGCAATATTCTCATTTCGGTATTGACAGCGTGGGTCATCTTTGTACTCACTTTATCAGAATATCGTTTTAGAATTTCGCCTCATGATATTGTTTGGCAAAGACTGTTAAAAATCTCTTTTCTTTATGCCGGTTTTGCTTTCATTATTTCATTAATTCGCGAGGTAATAAAAGATATGGAAGATATGGAAGGAGATATGAAATATGGTTGTAAAACAATGCCGATCGTGTGGGGCCTGCCGGTTTCTAAAGTTTTTACTGCAGTGTGGATTGTAGTATTGGCGGGGGCTTTGGTTGCCATACAAATTTATGTAATCCAGTTCGGCTGGTGGCTTTCTGCATTGTATTCTTTGATTATGATCATTCTTCCATTGATATGGGTATTGCGTAAATTATACAGAGCTGCCACTACTGTACAATTTCATCAGTTAAGTTCTGTGGTAAAATTGATTATGCTTGCAGGTATTCTTTCAATGGTTTTCTTTTAATTTCTTTTTTGATGAAAAAAATAATTTTAGCTTCTGGTTCTCCCCGACGAAAACAATTACTTGAACTCGCCGAAATTCCTTTCGAGGTAATTGTTGCTGACACAGATGAAAGTTATCCTCCCGAATTATCTTTTTCTGAAACCGCAAAGCATATTGCAGAAAATAAAGCGATGACCATTCAGAATAAATTACAGGTACAAGATAACAGTAAAGCACAAACGATTGTAGCAGCAGATACAGTTGTGGTTTTGGAAAACAAAATTATCGGAAAGCCAAAAAACCAGGAAGATGCGATTGCAATTCTTTCTAATCTTTCCGGGAAAATTCATAAAGTAATAACCGGCGTTTGCATTTTAACGAAAGAAAATAAAATGCTTTTTTCAGAAGAAACTGAGGTAGAATTTTACCGGCTTTCGGCTTCGCAAATTGAATATTATGTGCAGCATTATAAACCGTATGACAAAGCAGGAGCTTATGCAATTCAGGAATGGATTGGTGTCATTGGAATCAAATCAATAAAAGGTGATTTTTATAATGTAATGGGATTGCCAATAAGCAGGTTAGTAAAGGAATTGAAGATTCATCAGTAAACGAAGAAATATCGGGAATCTGTATTTTTGATTTCATTTTTTCAAAAAAACAGAATACGGTAATATTTTTTTCTTATTCATAAAGAGAAGTGTCTTTATTTTCATATCCTTCATCTATCAATAAATTTTTTCCATCCGCAGCCTTGGTAGCAAGTATATCACAACGGTTATTGAATTCATTATCCGCATGTCCTTTTACCCATTTAAAATGGATTTTATGTTTGCGGGAAAGATGATAATAACGCAGCCATAAATCCTTGTTTTTTATTCCACCTTTAAAATTGGTTCTGATCCATTTATTCAGCCAGCCTTCCATTACAGCCTTTACCACATAGCTGCTATCTGAATGAATAATAATGTCGAGATCCGTTTTTTTTAAAGCTTCAAGCGCAGCAATAACCGCCATCAACTCCATACGATTGTTTGTTGTGAGGCGATAACCCTGGGATAATTCTTTACTGATATTTTCCCAAAATAAAATGGCTCCATAACCACCACGGCCGGGATTTCCGCGTGAAGATCCGTCTGTATAAATTACAATTGAATTTTGTGTCACTTATTTTTTAATAAAAAATTATGAGAATGAAAAAGAAATATTTTATTGAATATAAACATCCTCAATAAAAAAAAATTCTACTGGTTTATTTTTAAGAACAGTAATGGACAGTATATCAAACTGAATCAATTTCCATTCAGGATTTAATAAAAGAAATTCGTCTGCCGCATGGATCAGATTTTCAATTTTCTTTTTCGAAACATCATTTTCCGGGTAGCCAAATTTTTGTGTCCTGCGTGTTTTTACTTCTATAAAATGTAAGGTATTATTTAAAGCTGCAATCACATCTACTTCCCAATGGCCATGCCTCCAGTTTTGATGAAGAATAGAAAATCCTTTTTTCAAAAGGTATTCTTTGGCCATATTTTCTCCCAGCAATCCTGTATTGAGGTGATGTGCCATGACAGAGTATCAGGTATCGGCAATGAGTTTTATTTTTTTATCGCAACAAGAGTTGTTGACTTTTTTGTCATCAGGTAATAACTGCCAAATAAAATTGCAGAGAACACAAAGGTAGAGGCAACGCTCCATGGATAAAATGGTAATCCATCACCATAACACATCATCAAACCAGCAAAAGTCTTTGGTCTTCCCCAACCAGCAAGAGGAGAAGAACTTGCCCAAACTAAAAAGTTAGAAGCAAGGAAATAAGCAGTTGGCGCTGAAATAGAAGCCAGGGCGATTCTTTTTACATTTAGATTTTTTATAAAAAATCCAAACACGGTAAGGCCGGCAAATAATATATAGTTCATCAGTTGTCCTTCATAAAAACCATACATACTTCCCACGCCATTAATATATAATAATTGATACAAACAATCAGAAACAAACATCGCCAAAAGGGGAAGCAGAAAAGCAAATTTTTTATCTTTAATAATAGCGCCGCCGAAAATGGCCATAGCAATTTGCGGAGCAAAACCATAAGGCCGTCCGGGCATAATCCTGTATAAAGAGGCAATTACAATTAATAAGATAAAACTGCCGGCAAGTTGTTTCGTAATTTTCATCGTGGTGAATTTTTAGCAAAAATAAGAAATTAAAATTTTGAGACGCCGGTTAAATTTATCAGAATATTAAAAAAACAGGCTGTTTTCCCAAAAAATCAATTGACCTAACTTTGCAATCTATGATTACGATACTTGCGATAGAATCATCGTGCGATGAAACGGCTGCATCAGTGTGCAGGGATAAAATTATTTTGAGCAATGTGATTTCAAGCCAGAAAATTCATGAAAAATATGGTGGTGTAGTGCCTGAGCTGGCGTCACGCGCGCATTTGCAGGCAATTGTACCGGTAGTAGAACAAGCACTGAAAATGGCAAAAGTTGAATTAAAAGATATAGACGCTTTTGCATTTACACAATCGCCAGGATTGATTGGCGCCTTGTTGGTTGGTGCAGAATTTACAAAGTCGCTTTCATTAGCTTTTAATAAACCTTTGATTGCAGTTCATCACATGCAGGCACATGTTTTAGCAAACCTGATTCAACCATTAAACAGCGAAAATAAAATTCCTTCGTTTCCTTTTTTATGCCTGACTGTAAGCGGCGGACATACACAAATTGTTTTATGCCAATCACCATTACAACAAAAAGTAATTGGCCAAACCCTTGATGATGCGGCCGGAGAAGCATTTGATAAATCGGCAAAAATTTTAGGATTGCCTTATCCGGGTGGCCCTTTAATTGATAAATATGCAAAGGAAGGAGACGCAAATAAATATAAATTTCCTGAGCCAAAAATTGACAATTTGAATTTTAGTTTCAGTGGATTAAAAACGGCTTTTCTTTATTTTATCCGCGATGAAAAAATGAAAAATGAAAATTTCGTAGAAGAAAAGCTTCCTGATATTTGCGCTTCCATTCAATCGCGGATTGTTTCTATTTTATTAAATAAATTAAAAAAAGCAGCTAACGAAACAGGAATTAAAGAATTATGCATTGCAGGCGGAGTAAGCGCCAACAGTGGTTTACGTACAGCATTTGAAAAAATGGGCAAAGAAGAAGGATGGAATACTTACATTCCAAAATTTGAATATTGTACAGATAATGCGGCGATGATTGCCATCACTGCTTATTACAAATATCTCAATTCGGAATTTGAAAATTTATCAGTAGTGCCTTCAGCAAGAACTGCTTAAAATAAGAAAATGAGATTTGAGATTATTTCTTTCTTTGCTGTTTCAATAATTTAATAAATGAACAAAATAATATTCAATATTCAATGTTCAACATTTAATAATCAACTGTGCCCAACAACTACTTTCAGTTCAAACAGTTCAACATAAACCAGGGTAAATGCAGCATGAAAGTGTGCACAGATTCGTGTTTGTTTGGTGCTTACGTTGCTGATAAAATTGAACAAAAAATGATTCTGCCCAAAAAAATTTTGGATATCGGTTCGGGAACAGGATTATTAAGCTTGATGATCGCTCAAAAATCTGATGCAATCATTAATGCAGTGGAAATTGATGAAAACTCCTGGCGGCAAACAAAAGAAAATTTTAAGGAAAGCGAGTGGCAGCGACAGTTACAGGCATTTCGCGTTGATATAAAAAACTTTAATGTTCCTTTCAAATATGATCTCATCATTTCTAATCCGCCTTTTTTTGAAAACGATTTAAAGTCAGCGCATAAAAATAAAAACATAGCCAAACATCATGATGGCCTGACTCTTCAGGAACTGGTTCAATCCATAAAAAATAATCTTGAAAGCAATGGAACTTTCTTTGTGCTTCTTCCTTTTCATAGAACAGCATATTTTAAAAGAATTGCTTCTGAACACAATTTTTACTTAAAAGAAGAAATGCTATTAAAACAAACTCCCAAACACGGTTATTTTCGTGGAATATTATTTTTTTCAACAAAACCAGGATCGGTTATTTCAAAAGAATTAATTCTAAAAGATGAAGCAGGAAATTATACAAATGATTTTAATTTTCTATTGAAAGATTATTATTTGAAATTTTAAATTGAACTTTAAAAGAGTAAATTGAAAGTGAAATAAGGCTATATTTCCTTTAGAAGATTCAGCAGCTCCTGATCCGAAATGTTATCCATTTCAGATTTGTCGTAAATAGTAAGCGGATAAACGGTTTTCTTTATGATATAACTGTGGGTAATTACTCTTGCACCACCGCACTATTATGCAAGTGTATCAGAAATATCTGATTTTAATTTCTAAAAATTATTATATCAAAAAAGGACGCGTAAAGCGTCCTTTTAAAATTATATATAAAATCCAATTATTTATTTCACTTCTACCGTACTTTCCAAATCATCGTCTATCAGAATACGGCCACAGTTTTCACAAACAATAATTTTTTTCCTTTGTTTAATTTCGCTTTGCTTTTGAGGAGGAATCGCATTGAAGCATCCACCGCATGAATCCCTTTCTACAGGAACTACAGCAAGGCCGTTGCGATAATTATTGCGAATTCTGTCATAACTGGTTAATAATCTTGGATCCACAGCATTTCTGGCAGCTTCTTCCAGTTTTTTATAATGCTTTTCTTCTTTATCAGTTTCTTCAATGATCTTTTCCAACTCACTTTTCTTTCCTTTCAGGTTTCCTTCTTTTACCGCAACCGCTTTTTTGGCCAGTTCCAGTTGTTTGCCTTTTTCTGCAAGATCATCTGTCGCGTCTTTAATATGTTTTTCTGCAAGTTTCACTTCGAGGGTTTGCATTTCCATTTCTTTATTGATGGCTTCAAACTCACGGTTGTTTTTTACATTATCACTTTGCTTCTCATATTTTTTTATGAGTTCCTGTGATTCTTTAATGGCTGTTTTTTTCTCTTCGATAAATTGCTGAATGCCGTTCATTTCTTCTTCAATTCGGTTTTGACGGGCATTTAAGCCAGCGATTTCATCCTCCAAATCACTCACTTCAATCGGTAATTCGCCTTTTAGAATTTGGATGCCGTCTAATTTGCTGTCAACTTTCTGAAGATTTATAAGCGATGTTAATTTTTCTTCTACAGAATAATCTTTTACCTGTGCCATATTTTATTTGATGATTTTAAATTTTTCCGGATAATTTATACGTTCCCTTTAAATAAAATATTTTACCGGATTCGTATTTATTTCGGTTTTTAGGACGGCAAAGCTACGAAATTTCCTCTGTAAAAATTCAGTTAATAATTCTATGGTAAACTGCTCACTTTCAAAATGTCCGATGTCAGCTAAAAAAATACTGTTATCAGCATCAAAAAATTCGTGATATTTTATGTCACCGGTGATATAAACCTGCGCTCCGCCTGCAATCGCATTTGGTAAAAGAAAAATACCGGCCCCACCGCACACAGCTATTTTAGTAATCGGTTTTTCCAAAAAATCTGTATGTTTTATTACGGAAAGCTTAAATTCATATTTCAAAATCTGTAACAATTCTTTTTCGGAAACCGGATCAGGCAATTCTCCAATTAATCCGCTGCCTACATTTTCCTGTATATTTTCCAAAGCATGAATATAATAGGCCACTTCTTCATACGGATGCGATTCTTTCAAAGATTTTACAATTTTATTTTGCAAAAATGAAGGATAGACTACTTCTATCCTTATCTCATTTTCCGAATGTCTTTTGCCAATTTCGCCTACAAAAGGATTGCTTCCTTCATTAGCTTTAAAAGTGCCGGTACCCTCGAGATTAAAACTGCATTCATCATATTTTCCAATCGCTCCGGCACCTGCATCGAATAATGCGTTCCGGACTTCTTCTGCATTTTTTATCGGAGAAAAAGTGACTAATTTTTGCAACGTTTCTTCTTTAGGCAAAAGCGTTTTACAATTTTGAAGACCAATTTTTTCTGCAATTTTTTTATTGACACCTTCAACAACATTATCCAGGTTCGTATGAATTGCATAAATGGCAACGTCATTTTTTATCGCAGAAATTACGGTGCGTTCCACATAATTTTTTCCATTCAGTTTTTTTATTCCACGAAAAATAACCGGATGATGCGCTACAATCAGATTGCAATTTCTTCTGACCGCTTCCTGCACCACAGATTCCGTTACATCGAGTGAGGTAATAATCCCGGTGCAAAGGGTTTCACTGTTGCCGACAATCAATCCTGCGTTGTCATAACTTTCCTGTAAACTAAGAGGTGCAATGGCTTCAAGAAACTGGATGATTTCTTTTATTTTCATTGATTTTTTTTGTAAAGATAACGCTCTCTAAAGGTTCAATACTTAAAGGAAAACAGATACAGTGGCACGGAATATTAACAGATTGTATATAATTTTTGACGAAAAAAAGCATTCAATCGGTTATCATCAGAATGTTTTTTTTAAACGCCCTTCTTTTAAAACAAAATCTGGAGCGTTTACCTGGCCTAAAAATTTATCCAATTGTATAAAAACATAAAACTAAAATTACAAGGCCTTTTTAATGTAACTTTGCTTCACTTATTAATCTAAATTTCCCCTTTTTGAATATTGAATAAAAAAATGAAGTTAGACCTTTTAGCCTTTGGCGTTCATCCTGACGATATAGAATTAAGTTGCGCGGGAACATTATTAATCGAAAAAAATAAAGGAAAAAAAGTAGGAATTATCGATCTCACACGAGGTGAATTAGGTACGCGTGGCACTGCAGAAACAAGAGAAGAAGAAGCAGAAAATTCTGCAAAAATTCTTGGAATAGATGTAAGGGAAAACCTGGATATGGCAGATGCGTTTTTTCAAAATGATGAAGCACATCAAAGAAAAATAATTACAGTTCTCAGAAAATATCAACCAGAAATTATTTTATGTAATGCACCTGATGACCGCCATCCGGATCACGGACGTTCAGCAAATTTGGTTGCCGATGCGGCTTTCCTTTCTGGCTTAAGAAAAATAGAAACATTTGATGGCGGCAATAAACAGGAAGTATGGAAGCCTAAATATGTTTTTAATTATATTCAGGATATGTATTTTACTCCATCCTTTGTGATAGATATTTCAGAAGTAATAGAAAAAAAAACAGAATCAATAAAAGCATTTAAAACGCAATTTTTTTCGGGTGGAGCAGATGATAAAGAGCCACAGACTTATATCTCAACTCCGGAGTTTTTGGAAAGCGTGATGAACCGTTCTAAAATGTTTGGAAAGATGATCGGAGTGAAACATGCAGAAGGATTTATTTCAAAAAAAATGATCGGATTCAATTCTTTTGATGCATTGATTCAAAATGTTACCTGATTTTATCTTTGAAAAAACGGCAAAAAAATTGCATAAGTCAACCAAAAAATAAAGAACAATAATAAATAACAACATAATGTCAACACCCAAATTCCTGCAAGGCAAAGATGATTTTCACCTCGTTTTAAAAAACAGGGTATCTCAATACTTTGCCGAGCACAACCGCCCTATGACGGGCAACTTCGCTTTACTTTTCAAGGCCTGCCTTTTCTGCATTTTATATATCGCTATTTATGTACACCTGGTATTTTTTACACCTGATGTGTGGATTGCCATTCCTGAATGCATTTTCTTTGGCTTACTCACAGCGGCTATTGGTTTTAATGTGATGCACGATGGTGCGCATGGAAGTTTCAGTAAATATAAATTTCTGAATAAAATTGCCGGCGCCTCTTTAAATTTTCTCGGTGGCAGCGCCATTATGTGGAACATGAAACACAACATTATTCATCACACTTATACGAACATTGACGGTATTGATGATGATATCGAAGCACGCCCATGGCTGAGGTTTGCTTCTACCCAGAAGAAAATGAAACTGCATAAATTCCAGCAATATTATTTCTGGTTTCTCTACGCTATGCTTCATCTGATTTGGATATTTATGACCGACTATCAAAAATATTTCAAAAGAAGAATCGGTGCAGTTCCTTTGAGAAAAATGACTTTTTATGAGCACTTTTCTTTCTGGGCAGCGAAAGCTATTTATACATTTATGTTTGTGGTTTTGCCTATCATGTTAATTGGTTTTGCAGATTGGATCGTAGGATTTTTAATAATTACCATGGTGACAGGGCTCGCAATCAGTATTGTATTTCAATTGGCGCATACTGTAGAACACACCGATTTCCCAATGCCAACCGAAGTAAGCGGTAAAATAGAAAACGAATGGGCTATTCATCAAATCCATACCACTGCCAATTTTGCTACAAAAAGCAAAACAATATCCTGGCTACTGGGCGGATTAAATTTTCAGATTGAACATCATTTATTTCCCAGAATTTCGCATGTACATTATCCTGAAATCAGTAAAATTATTAAAAAGACATGCAATGAATATGGTATTAATTACATAGAATTTCCAAAAATGAGACAGGCAATTTTATCCCACATCCACTATTTAAAAAGATTGGGCCAGCTGGCTTAAAACATATTTTACCAGGCAAAACCTCAAACCGAAAAGTTTGAGGTTTTTTTTATTATTAACAAAAACAATTGAAAAATAATTAAAATTTATATAATTACTGCCTTAGTTTTGAAAAAGTAGTAAAACAATAAGTTTATTCAAATACTTCTTTCTTTCAAAATACTTTTTAACTTTGCCGCCATGAATACGCATTTTCAAGATTTAATTCCCGAAGATTTCGACAACAATTCAAGAGTTTGGATATATCAGAGCAACCGGATGTTCACCATTAGTGAAGCCCTTCAACTTGAAGAAACACTCGAGAACTTTACAAAAGAATGGAACAGCCATGGAAGCCCTGTAAAGGGATTTGCCAATTTATTTTTTGGCCAGTTTATCATCATCATGGCAGATGAAACGCATGTAAAACTGGGTGGATGCAGCACAGATTTTTCTTTAAATTTTATTAAAAATATAGAGCAGGATTATCATGTACAGCTCTTGGACAGGCAAACACTTGCGTTTATCATAAAAGAAAAAGTACAACTGGTTCCTCTCGCCCATGTGAATTATTCTATTCAAAATGATTTTATCACACCAGATACCTTGTATTTTAATAATACCATTCTTACCAAAAAGGAATTACTGACCAACTGGATCATTCCTGTGAAAGATAGTTGGCTTGCGTCCAGAATTCCATCAGGAAATTTTTCTAAAGACTGATCAAAATTTTTTCCGGTAAAACTTTTATAAATAGTGGCAGAATAAGAATCTGCCGTATTTATTGTTTTACTGCCTTCTTAATATCGTCACTTCCCCATTTATTTTTAATTACAGGACCGTGCATGAGGTATAATTCAGGATTGGTCCTGGCAGCGGTTTTAAAGGCCGTAGCATCCAGGTTAAACACAGGGACATTAAAATTATTGCGCCTATTAAAAAAATCATCCGCATCTTTCATTGCAGTTGTTACTACGTAAATAATGCGGTTGTTATCTTTAGCATAATTATATATCGCTTTAAAATCAGAGAGCCATGCATCGGTATTGGAAACATCTTTTATAAAAAAGAAGTAATAGGAGGCATCCAGGCTCAATACCGCTTCTGTCGTATCATTGCCGGAAAGTGTATTTAAGGAAAAGTCTTTGATAGGCGGTTCATTATTTTTTCCTTTTTCAATTAAAATATCCTGCCGGCTTACAAAATCCCAGGTTGAATCGGGCAGATCCTTGACCGTAAAGGTTTCTTTTTTCCCATCTTTTTCATAAATAAAACGATACTCCATTTTATCAGGAACTGCATCGGCAGGCATCTTGCGCAACTGCAGAATATTGCCGCCTTTTTTGAATGGAAGGCAATCCACAGTAGGCAAATGCCGCATTACATACCATTGATAAAATAAAACCAAAGCAATAGAAATAATGAGAAGCAATACATTAATTGCCGGTGTAAAGACCGGCACAATATATTTTCTACCAAATAAAATAATTAATATCAGTACAAATAAAATGAGGTCTTTTATAAATGATTGCATAGAAGTTAAAGGAATGCAGTCACCAAAGCAGCCACAGGTAGCTATCTTACCTGAAAGTGCGGCATAACCGGTCAGAAATCCAAAGAAAATGATCAGCAATAAGATAAGCCATGTAAAAAAGTTTTTCCAGCTACCAAGCAACATTCCTACTCCTACAATTATTTCCAAAGTGATCATAATAATGGCAAAAGGCAGTGCATAATCGCTAAGCCAATGCATGAATGATGCAAGCCACGGAACACTGGTCGCCCACACTTCAAAAAATTCCTGCATCTTATAAGCCAGCCCATGGGGATCCATTGCTTTGACCAAACCGGAAAAAATAAAAAGTACGCCAACAATGACACGGCAAATGTTTACTAAAATTTTCATTTTAATCTATTTAATAAAACAATGAATTTATGATGAAAACAGTTTTATTTTTCCAGCTTTATTTCTCTTCCTTGGCCGGTGAGGGCACCGACCACGGCGACCTTTTGCCCTGATTGGTGTCCTCACCAAGTTAATCTGATAATATTAAAGCAAAAACTGCATAATTCAAAATATCATAAAAGTTCGATTCAATTCCTTCACTCACCAAAGTCTTTCCTTCATTGCGGATGATTTGTTTTATCCTCAGAATCTTCGCCAGAATCAGATCAACAAAACTTTCCTGGCTCATATCGCGCCAGGCTTCGCCATAATCATGATTTTTATTTTCCATTAAATTTTTGGCGCGCTGAATTTTTTCATCATACAATTTCAAAGTTTCATCTACAGGCAAATCTTCTCCGGAATATTCAGCATCATCATGAATATCTAACTGGATCAATCCGATTACCGCATAATTTAGAATACCATTAAATTCTACTGTAATATCATCTTCAATTTTTTGGATTCCTTTTTCCTGGATATTGCGGATGCGCTTTGCCTTAATATAAATCTGATCGGCAACGGAAATGGTACGATATACCCGCCAGGAAGTGCCATAATCTTTGGTTTTTTTCAGAAAAATTTCCCTGCATTTTTTTACCGCAGCATCAAATTGCAGATCGGTATTAACTTCGTTAACTTGCTTCATAATTTGGCCAAATTTAAACTTAAAAACACAATGTTTTCATTGAATTGCAAAGGGAAATTAATAATTATTGAAAAGCCTTTGTTGATGGGTATTCTGAATCTTACCGAAGATTCTTTTTATTCAGGAAGCCGCTTAACAGATATAGAGGTAATAAAAAATAAAGCGACAGAAATGATTCATGAAGGAGCAGATATTCTTGATCTCGGTGCACAAAGTACGCGGCCGGGAAGCACACGCATTTCTGCAGAAGATGAATTGAAAAAATTATTACCCGCCATTCAAATTATCAAAGAAAATTTTTCCGAAATCATTATTTCAATTGATACCTATCATTCAAAAGTAGCGGAGGAATGTGTGAATGCCGGTGCATCAATCATTAATGACATCAGCGGAGGAGAAATGGATAAAAATATGATTGCAACTGTTGGCAAATTAAAAGTTCCTTACATCTGTATGCACATGAAAGGCGAACCCGAAACTATGCAACATGAAACCCATTATGATAATTTAATCAAAGAAATTCTTGATTTTTTTATTGCAAAAATTGATGAGTGCAAACGAGGTGGCATCAACGATGTAATCATTGATCCGGGTTTTGGGTTTGGTAAAAATATTTCTCAGAATTTGCATTTATTAAAACACCTCGACATATTTAGAATGCTTGAAAAGCCAATAATGGCAGGTGTTTCAAGAAAATCTACTATTTATAAAACTTTAAAAATTACGGCTGAAGATGCTTTGAATGGCACAACCGTTTTGAATACGATTGCTTTGCTAAATGGCGCTTTGATACTGCGTGTTCATGATGTGAAAGAAGCAAAAGAAGCGGTTACATTATTGCAGACGTATGGTCATGCATAAACGCTTTTTTTTGAATAAGAATTCCGGTTATTTATCTGTTTACTGTAAAAAAGCCTTATCCCAACCCCTGCCCGACTTCGCCATTCAGGCGGGCTTCTCCTAAAGGAGATGGAGTCCATCTAAAAAATAATGCGTGAAAATTTCTGAAATCAAACCAAAGGAAATGTTTTTAGAAACCATTTGGAAGTATGAACAGGAATTGGTTTTAATGAAAAGCGTAATAGTTCAGAATCATCTGAAACCATAAAA
>JBQCFO010000285.1:0-19221 GCA_051959055.1 Ginsengibacter sp.
ATGTAGTGCTTGTCAAAGATGTTTCGGAGCTGGACAGGGTCGTTGTTATCGGTTACGGCACAACAAGAAAATCGGATCTGACAGGCGCCGTAGGTTCAATCAGTGAAACCAAGCTTAGAGAGCGGCCTGCTTCTTCACTTAATCAGGCATTATCGGGTAAAGTATCAGGTGTGCAGGTGAATTCGAATTCCGGCCGCCCCGGCGGAAGGACTAATGTACGTATTCGGGGTTTCAGTTCGATCAATTCATCCAACAATCCTTTATATGTAGTGGATGGAGTGGCGCTCCCCATGAACAACCAGGCTCAGGCGAGCCAGGCGATCGATTATATTAATCCCGGCGATATTGTGTCTGTAGAAGTATTAAAAGACGCCTCTTCAACCGCCATTTATGGAGCCAGAGGTGCAAACGGGGTTATCCTGATTAACACAAGGCGCGGAAGAGCCGGTACAGGCAGAATAACGTATGATGCTGATTTCAGTGTCAATACACTAGGCCCCATAAACCCTAAAGTTTTAAATGCGAAAGAGTTTCTGGCTGTAGAAGATCTTGCCTATGCAAATATGGAAAAATTCGATCCTGCAGGATGGGCAGCAGGCAAATATGTAAGCAGGGATCCCAAACTTGCCCGCACAGACCCGCGTCTTTTCGATGCCAATGGCAATCCTAAGTATAATACAAACTGGCTGAAAGAGGCCACCCAGAACAAATTATCGCAAAACCATCAGCTTGGTTTTTCGGGTGGAAGCGACCGTAGCAATTATGCAGTATCTCTTGGTTATCGCGATGATGAAGGGCTGTTGAAAACTTCCTATCTCAAACGCTATTCAGCAAGATTTTCTTTTGATAATCAAATAAAAAACTGGTTGAAAGTGGGAGGTACTTTAAGCTATAATAACCAGGAAGAAAATATTGTAGACCAAAGTGATCAGGTTCCGAGGAGCATAGTAGAAGATTTTCCGTTTATGCCGGTAAAATATGACGATGGTACATGGGCGGATAACAGGCAATACCCAAATGCCGAGGGACGGTTCAATGTGGTACATCGCTTAATGGATACCAGATACATCTTGAGTACACAAACCACTTTGGGAAGCATATATACCAACATCAATCTGGCTAAAGGACTGGAAATGCGTACCGTTTTGGGCACTAACGTATTAACACAGGAAAACAAGCAGTCTGAAACGCGTACACTGGCAGTAAATCAAAATGGGACGGCAGCCGCTAACAATAGGAAAGAAACGTTTTGGTCTCTGGAAAATTATTTTACATACAACAAGCACATCAATGAAATACACAATATAACCGCTTTGGCAGGCCTTTCATGGCAGAAAACAAATTTTTTTAGCAGTGGCGCCAGCATTCAGAATTTTGCAACGGATTATTTTATGTATAATAATCTGGGCGCGGGCAGCACCAATCCGGGTTATAGCTCAAACGCTTCCCAATTTGCATTCAATTCTTATTTTGGAAGAATCAATTACAGTTTGAAAGATAAATACCTGGTAACAGTAACGGGCCGCGCAGATGGGTCTTCTAAATTTGGAGAAAATCACAAATACGCTTTCTTTCCATCAGCGGCTTTAGCCTGGAGGTTATCGCAGGAAGATTTTTTGAAAGATAACCCGGTGATTTCAAACCTTAAAATCCGTACCAGTTATGGATTAACCGGTAACTCAGAAATCCCCCCTTATTCTTCTCTTTCTTTATTAAGTTCCAATTATGCAGCAATTATTAATGGAGTAAGAGTGGGTGGCACAGGGCTCAACCGCCTCGCCAATCCTGACTTGAAATGGGAAAAAACGGCACAAACTGATTTTGGAGTGGAATTGGGTTTACTTAATAATAAGATTTCCCTCGAAGCGGATGTCTATTATAGAAAAACAACAGACATGCTGCTGGATGCTCCTGTGCCAAGAACAAGCGGCTACGCTACTATCAGAAAGAACATCGGATCAATGGAAAACAAAGGGTTGGAATTAACACTAAGCACAGTAAACTTCGACAGAGCGAATTTTACCTGGAATACGGCTTTTAATATTTCTTTCAACCGCAATAAAGTATTGTCACTTGCGACTCCCGCCGACATCTTTAATGTAGGAGGACCGAACTTCACTAATCCGACCAACATCATCCGGATAGGTGAGCCTGTAGGATCTTTTTGGGGGCTGGTACGCATTGGGACATGGAGTGAAGCAGAAGCAGCAGAAGCAGCAAAATACGTAAGCTACCGCAATGGCCTGAAAATCTTGCCTGGAGATATTAAATACCTTGACGTAAATGGCGATCACGCTATTACCGATGCAGACAGGATGATCATAGGCAATGGCAGCCCTAAGGCATGGGGGTCTTTGGTCAATAATTTCAGATACAAAAACTTTAACCTCATTATTGACCTGCAATATTCTTATGGAAATGATGTACTTGATATGACATCTCATTCCAGTGAAGACCGTGTTTCTCTGGCTAATAGCTATAAAAGTGTATTAACTGCCTGGACTCCTCAAAACCAAAATACGCCCATTGCCCAATTGAGAGATACACGGGCAGGCTACGTTACTAACGTAGATACCCATTGGATAAAAGATGGATCTTTTATACGCGGCAGAAATATTTTGTTTGGCTATACACTTCCATCCGACATTGTAAACAGATGGACATTAGAGAGGCTCAAACTATACGTGTCAGTACAAAATGCCTTCATGATAGCAAGCAACAAACTGAATGCTGATCCTGAAGCTACGCCAACAGGCGGCTATGCCGATGACGGAAGGAACGCTTTCTCGCAGGGGATGTATTGGCACAGCTATCCTAAACCAACTACTTATACTGTAGGCGTTAGTGTTGGACTATAATATTATTCAATTTTAAAAATATTGACAATGAACTTTATCAGATTAACATCAAAAAAACGAAAATATTTTTTTCTTTCAGGAATAAAAACATTTTTCAGCAATACATCTATCATCATGCTGTGCATTCTTTTGATAGCCGGTATGGGTTGCAAAAAATTTCTGGAAGAAAAAGATCCTTCCAATCTTACACCTGATAGTTTCTACACAATCCCGGATCATGCAGAAGCAGCGATAGCCTCGATATATGCGGACACAAGATTTTATGGAAACGGTGCCGGCATCTTTTCATCTAACTGGCAATTGCTTGAAGCCATCAGCGGAACCTCTACGACAGAAACCGCTCAAAATTCTGATTTAAATAATCTCTATTCGCTGGTATTTGACGGTAATAATGCTCACATCATTAATTGGTGGAATGGCTTGTACAAAGTAATTGCACAGGCAAACCTCGCGCTGGACAAGGTGCCTGGTATCACACCCATGGATGATGCACAAAAAACCCGTCTTTTGGGCGAAGCAAAATTTTTACGCGCATGGGCCTATTTTTATGCTGTAAGGTTATGGGGAGATGTACCGTTATTTACCAAACCCCAAACTGCAAATTCACCTGATTTCAAACCTTCAAGGGCCAAAAAAGAAGACGTTTACAAACTTATCGTAGATGATCTTACATCCGCAGAGGCAGCAGGCCTCGCCTGGATGAATAGTAATGGTCGCGTTTCATTGGCAGCTGTAAAATCGGAATTAGCATTGGTGTATCTTACTATGGCCGGCCAGCCAATGAATAAAGGCGCGGCTTATTATAAATTAGCCGCCGATAAAGCCCTGGAGGTTATTACCTACTCAAAAGCACATCCTTCTGAGCTGAATTTATTTCCCACTTATGGCGATATACATAGTGTGGCCAATAACAATAAATTAGAACACATCTTTGAATTGCAATACGCATCCCAGGTGGCAGGGAACCCGATGGAAAATATGTTTCCCAATTTCAAGGCCGTTTCTGCTTATGGAGCGAACGGTACAGGAAGTACCGTTCCGACATTGTCTTTCTATAAGTCTTATGAAGCGGGCGATTTAAGGGCTAAAGACCAGCAGGGCTATTTTTATACCAGTTATTACCTCAACGGTAACGGCGACCCGTTTGATTTGGGCGCACCCTATATTTTTAAGCATTTTAACGTAACAGCATTTGGCGGCCCCGGAATAGCAGGATCGAAGCAAAACAGCCTGAATGTGCCGATGATACGATATGCTGAAGTGTTGTTAATATACGCCGAGGCGCAAAACGAAGTAACCGGCCCTACTCAAGACTCTTATGATGCTTTTAAAAGGATAAGAGACAGGGCACAACTTACTACTCCCGACTTAGGCACCTATAGCCAATCAACTTTCCGGGAAGCAGTATGGAGGGAGCGCTGGCACGAACTATGTTATGAAGGCATTACCTGGTTTGATATGGTAAGGTTAAGAAAAGTGTATAATGAAACGACCAATGGTTTTGATAATTTTGTGGGCCATGTTAATCTCAGCTCAAATCAACCGTTGCAGGAAAAGCATCTTTTAATGCCGCTTGGTGTACAAGAAATGCAGAATAATCCCAACCTTAAACCCCAAAATCCCGGATACCCACAATAGGATTTGGAAATAAATAGTAAAGTCAAAAAAATTACCAGGCCTGTTCTAAAAGAGCCCGGTAATTTTTTTTCTTTTAATAAAGAACCGAAAATGTTTATTCACTGAAATTTTGAAAGGCTTTAATATTTATATTAGATAAATTTTTCCGTAGCCATGAATTTTCTTTTCAATACTTTCCAAATGAAAAGATCATTTCTTTTCATTTTTTATTTAACCCTTCTTTCAATAAATATATTTGCACAGCCAGGTCATTATACCGTTGCAAATGCTCATGCGCACAACGACTATGAGCATCCGGTGCCATTCTATACCGCCTTCAACGCCGGCTTTGGATCTATTGAAGCCGATGTATTTCCGGTAAATGGCGTTTTAATTGTTGCACATAGCAAGAAAGAAATTGATTCACTACGCACTTTGAACAGTCTTTATTTACAGCCTCTTTTAAAAGAACTGAAAAAAAACAGCGACCGGAAAGTGAATTTGCTGATTGACATTAAAGAGAATTATACAGAAAGCTTGCAACTTCTCATAAAGGAATTAAAACCTTTGGGAAAATATTTGTTTACTGGAAATGACAGTGCCAAACCGGTAACGATTCTCATCAGTGGAGAAAGGCCGCCTCCGGATGAATACAAAAATTATCCTCATTATATTTATTTCGATGATGATCTTCGCAAATTTCATGATCCCAACGAATGGCAAAGAGTAGGATTGGTAAGTCTTTCGTTTCAAAGATATTCGCGTTGGAATGGGAAAGGAGTACTTCCGGAAAAGGATAAAGACACGCTGCTTCATGTTGTTGACAGCGTTCATAACGCTGGCAAAAAGATTCGATTTTGGGCAGCAGCGGATAACGGAAATTCTTGGATGACACAGATGGAACTTGGTGTGGATCTGATTGGAACAGACAAAATTCAGGCGTTGGCAGATTTTTTGGAGAAGAAAAATCATTCCGCTTCGCTTAATTAAAACAATTTGGTAATTCTCAAAATACTTTCTCAGTTAACAAACAAATAAGTCAAATTTTATTTTAAAAAAGAACAATTATTTCAATGCTTGATTTCCGTTAAGGCGAAACCGGTTTCGTAATAAAAAGAGCATTTCTTGCCAAAAAAGAAGGAAATTAGCCTAACAATTAATAAGAAAACCTATTATTATGCAAAACCGTCAACAAAGTTTCTCCGCAAATGAAATAAACCCGTTGTCAAGCCTCGATGAATGGGAAGACCATGTGTTGGAAAGATACCCGGATCCTGAAGAAACTTTTAATAAAACCAAAGAGGAATTCAGGAATTATGATAATCCTGTAAGAGATACGGTTAAAGAATTTTACCGGTTAAACCACACTTACCAAACGTATGATTTTGTAAAAGAAAAGAAGGACGATTTTTTACGGTTTAATAAAAAGGAAATGCCGGTTTGGGATGCATTTAATTTTCTAAACCAGCTCGTTGATGATTCTGATCCGGATACTGATTTGGACCAATTGCAGCATTTGTTGCAAACTTCAGAATCGATTCGCCGTGATGGTCATCCCGATTGGATGATTCTCACCGGGCTAATGCATGATATGGGAAAAGTACTCTGTCTTTTTGGTGAACCGCAATGGGCTGTTGTTGGCGATACGTTTCCCGTTGGATGCGCCTATTCTGATAAAATCGTTTATCCTGAATTTTTTAAGAATAATCCTGATTACAGTAACTCTAATTACAACTCCCAATTGGGAATATATAAAAAAGGATGTGGTTTACGGAATGTGCAACTGTCGTGGGGACATGATGAATACGTGTACCAGATGCTGAAAGATTATCTTCCGGAAGAAGGCTTGTACATGCTTAGGTTTCATTCATTTTATGCGTGGCACCGCGAAGGAGCATATGATTATTTACTTGACAATCACGACAGGGAAATGCTACAATGGGTAAAGCTTTTTAATCCCTACGATTTGTATTCTAAAAGTCCCAATCCTCCAAACTTGCAGGAATTAAAACCCTTTTATGAGGATTTAATTAAAAAATATTTGCCGGAAACTTTAAAGTTTTAAGCCTTCAAGGCTTTAAAAACTGATCAGTAAACAAACAAAAAACCGGAACTTTCAATTCCGGTTTTTTAGTATTTTTTAAAATATAAAGCAATCAGCTCTCCTTCACCCCTTCCACCAAAACGGTGGCTTTATTATTCATCACTTCTACAAAGCCTCCTTCGATTGTATAAAGTGTAGTAGCATTTTTATCTTTCAAAATCTTTAGCTTTCCGGCTTTCAAAGCGCTCACAATGGGAGCATGCTTATCCAAAACCTCAAAAATACCGCCTATGCCTGGAAGCTGTACTCCATAAACGTCGCCACTAAAGACTTTCTTATCCGGTGTTAATATTTCTAAATTCATGATTAATTTGCTAATTTGCTAATTTGCTAATGTGCTAATAAGAGCCTTCAATCGGCTAATTAGCTAATTAAGAATTTGCTGCTTCCATCATTTTTTTACCTTTTGCAATCGCATCATCCAGGTTTCCTACGAGGTTGAATGCTGCTTCCGGATATTCGTCCACTTCACCATCCATAATGGCATTAAATCCGCGGATGGTATCTTCAATAGAAACCAATACACCTTTCAATCCTGTAAACTGCTCTGCTACGTGGAAAGGCTGTGAAAGGAAACGTTGTACCCGGCGTGCACGGCTCACGGTTAACTTATCTTCATCACTCAATTCGTCCAGACCGAGAATCGCGATAATATCCTGTAATTCCTTATAACGTTGCAAAGTCAGTTTTACCCTGTTTGCGCAATCGTAATGTTCGTCACCAACAATAGCAGGAGACAAAATTCTTGAAGTAGAATCCAAAGGATCTACCGCAGGATAAATTCCCAAATCGGCAATCTTTCTGCTCAATACGGTTGTTGCATCCAGATGCGCAAAAGTCGTCGCCGGCGCAGGATCTGTCAAGTCATCCGCAGGTACATATACCGCCTGAACCGATGTAATAGAACCGTTTCTTGTAGAAGTAATTCTTTCCTGCATCAATCCCATTTCTGTCGCAAGCGTGGGTTGATAACCTACCGCAGAAGGCATACGTCCCAGCAAAGCTGATACTTCAGAACCTGCCTGTGTAAAACGGAAAATGTTATCTACAAAGAATAAAATATCTCTTCCTTTTCCGGTGCCATCACCATCACGGAAATATTCTGCTACAGTCAATCCGCTCAAAGCCACACGTGCTCTTGCTCCCGGCGGTTCATTCATTTGCCCGAATACAAATGTCGCTTTGGAATCTTTGAGTTCTTCCATATTCACCGCTTCCAGATCCCAGCCGCCTTCTTCCATACTGTGAATAAATTTTTCACCATATTTCATAATGCCCGCTTCGATCATTTCACGCATCAGGTCATTTCCTTCACGCGTTCTTTCTCCAACGCCTGCAAATACTGACAAACCACTATATGCTTTAGCAATATTGTTAATCAATTCCTGGATCAAAACCGTTTTGCCCACACCGGCACCGCCAAACAAGCCAATTTTACCACCTTTCGCATAAGGCTCGATAAGGTCGATAACTTTAATACCAGTGAATAAAACTTCTGTTGCAGTACTTAGATTTTCAAATAATGGCGGCTTATTATGAATCGGACGGCCGTTCTTTTTGCTCACTTGCGGCAAACCGTCAATCGCGTCTCCGGTTACATTAAACAAGCGTCCTTTAATTGCATCGCCGGTTGGCATCAATATCGGAGAGCCGGTATCTACTACTTCCATTCCGCGTTTGAGGCCTTCTGTACCGTCCATCGCAAGGGTACGAACACTGTCTTCACCCAGATGTTGCTGAACTTCCAAAACCAGTTTTGAGCCATCTTCCCTGGTAAGTTCCAATGCATTAAAGATTTGTGGGAGCTCGTTTTCGCCTTCAAAATGAACGTCCACAACAGCGCCGATAATTTGTTTGATTTTTCCGGTATTTGCCATAAAATTTTTATTAAAAAAGTAGTTATTTCAATTTGGCGGCAAAGGTAAGATGATACAGTCAAAAAGACAACAATAGAAAAAGATAATTTGACTCTTTTTGAATTGTATTTTTCAATCTGGGTTCTTTTAAATTTTTTTTAGGAAAAAAGCAAAAGAAGAAATGCGATTATTTCTTTGTTTATTGCAAAAGAAACAGATTTTGGCAAGATGATTCCTTTAGCTGCTATCAAATTGCCTGGTTAAATAATTTCAAGCCTTAAACGATTGTTTCTTTCAATAATTCATACACTTCTTTCGATTGATTAAAGTGCCTTCGCTCATGTGTTACAATAATTTCAAATGCTTTTTCTAATTTGTACACGATATTCTTATTGGCAGGCGATGAAATAATAACACCTTTGTCCAGCAAATCCTTTGAGTTTTCAATCAGGCTTTTCAGTTTAGACTGTTTCTCTTCAAATGTTTTTAAAATTCCCTCAGCAACGTTACTTTTACCTGGTTCCCAAATAGTAAATGTTTTCATTTTCTTTTTTCTATCTGGCTGAACACTCTTTAAAATCGTATTTCCCAGAAATGATACGATAAATCCTATTCTGGATAAAAAAGGTGCCTTATATGTGCCTTTTTTAATTGAATCTATCATAGCGAAATAAGAGTTATTAATTACGATTAAATGATCAATATTTTGAGCTATGCTCCACGTATCCGGATCCGGTTTCCAGTTCATTTGTTCTGAAGTGAGATTCTCAAAGCTTTCGATGAATTTTTGCGTGATATCATCTATCTGTTCGTTCCAGTTTCTCATTGTTTAAATTAATTTTTTTTTCGTGTACTTACTTTAATTTTTGGAGAGGAATATTTTAATTCAAATGTAAAGATGATGTGCAGCAGTAATTATTACTTATTTCTTTTTTTCAAAATCAAATGCTCATTTTCTTTTTACCAACACATTCCCCTCTTTAAAATATTTTCCCACGACCGGCATTCTTTGGAATTCTTTCCATTCCACATTCAACACAAACCAGACATAGAGCACCAACAGCGCCGTTGCGGAAATAAAATTGAAAAGTGTGCTGATAAAAAAATGCGTCAACCCGCGATGAAGGAAATATAATAACACGACAATTACAATATAAGCACATAGTTTTTTCCAGGCATAAGGAATGCGGTAATCTTTTTGTCCCCACAGAAATGAAATCACCATCATGCTGAAATAACATAGAAATGTAGCCCAGGCACAAGCCATGTAACCAAAATATGGAATAAAAATAAAGTTGATCAGCAGCGTTAATCCGGCGCCAATCAAAGTAATATAAGCGCCGGCAATCGTTTTGTGCGTAAGCTTATACCAGATAGAAAGATTGTAATAAATTCCCAGAAACATATTTGCCAGAAGCAGGATGGGAACCACTTTTAGCCCTGTCCAGTATATTTTTAATTTCTCCGGATCTGTACTTAAAAAGTATTTCCAGATGTCAATATACAGGGCCACAACAAGAAACATAATGGTAATGGTAATGACAAAAAATTTCATCACTCTTGCATAAACTTTTTGTGGATTTTGGCCTTCCGCCTGTTTGAAGAAAAAGGGTTCGGCGCCCATGCGGAAAGCTTGTATAAATAGTGTGATGAGAATGGATAATTTATAACACGCGGAATAAATCGCCACCTGGTCTTTTGCGGCAGTAATATTGCCCACAGGCGCCAGCCACGATAGCATGATCCGATCGAAAGTTTCATTGATCATTCCTCCAAAGCCTGCGATGATCAGCGGCATGGAATAGATCATCATCGTTGTCCAAACTTTTCTGTTGAATTTGAATCTGAAAGAGAAAAACTCTTTATATAAAAAAATAAAAGCAAAAAAAGATCCCCATAAATTGGCGATCATATAATAACCGACTCCATATTCGGGTTTGTAAAACGTGCCGAAAAATCCATTCGGAGATTCTTTAGCAAGCCTCGGACAAATGGATAATAAAAAGTAGATGGCAAAAATCTGCAAGACGATGCTTGAAATGCGGATGAGCGCATACTTTCGGGGCCTTTGATCCAACCGCAGTTTGGCATAAGGCAAAGTACACAATGTGTCGAGGGCACTGATCAACGCCGCATAAGTGATGAATTCCGGATGATCATCCATTCTTAGAAAATGAGCAATAGAAGATCTCGAAATAATCAAAACAGCTGTAAGTAAAAATGTGCTGCAAAGAATTGAAATAATGGCAGTATTGTAAATGTCTTTTTTGTATTCGGCTTTGGTGGCAAATCTGAAATAAGCCGTTTCGATACCATAAGTAAAAATAACATTCAGAAATGGAATCGCCGCGTACATGAGACTCATGTCGCCATATTTTGCAACCGATAATTTAGAAGTAAGATAAGGTGTAAGCAGGTAAATTAAAAACCGCCCGACAATGGAACTCACGCCATACCACATCGTTTGCCCTGCTAATTTTTTAATGCTGCTCAAAAAATATTTGGTTTAAAAAGAGGCAAATTTAATCGTATAAAATGGAAAAGAGGAATACTGTTTATTTGTGTCTTTGCTGAAACGATTTTCATGTTATTCAGAAAAATCCCTCACTTTTTTTCTTCCTGCTTTTATGATGCCTTTTTCTTTTTTCTTTTTTATTCTTTTCGTTTTTGATGCTTTGGTAGGTTTGGTAGGTTTGCGCTTTTTTGTTTTTATCAGCGCGTTTGCAATCAGCAAATGCATTTTTACAATTACATCTTCTTTATTGCCCAGTTGCGTTCTTTCCTTTTGGCTTTTTACCAACAGGTAACCATCTTTGGTGATTTTATTAGCCAGCTTTTCAAGAATCATTGCTTTTTGCTTATCGGTCAGTATTTCTGAAGATGCTACATGAAATGCGCCTTCGACCATCGTTTCCACTTTATTCACGTTCTGGCCGCCTGCTCCACCGCTGCGGGCTGTCTTAAATTTTATTTCGTTTAAAACATTTACCATTCAATAAAAGTACAAATTCACCCGAAGGTTGCCAACCTTTTTACGTGAAGGTTGCCAACCTTTTTAACCAGTTTCCGGTTTTTCAAATACTTTCCCAAAGGTTGGCAACCTTTAGTTTACAGTTCCTTCCAATTAATTCGTAATTTGTACCGGTAATTTTTATAAGACGAAAAAAAAATCCATTTTTGCATATAACCCATTCCTAAATGAAGTTAAAAGAAATATACCCCTCCCTATGCGAAAGAAAACAAAAAGGTAGAAAGTCTTTTGCTGTTTTGATCGACCCGGATAAAGTAAATGATGAAAGAATGGAGCAACTGATCCGGCTCGCAGTTGCGGCAAAAGTTGATTATTTTTTGGTGGGAGGAAGCCTTGTTATTTCAAACTATCTGGATGAATGTGTTCAGTTTATCAAAAGAAATTGTTCGATTCCTGTAATCCTGTTTCCCGGCAGTTCCACACAGGTTTCAAAATATGCCGACTCACTCCTTTATCTCTCCCTCATCAGCGGCAGAAATCCTGAATTATTGATCGGGCAGCATGTAGTTAGCGCTCCTGCTATAAAACAAAGTGGACTCGAAATAATGAGCACCGGGTATATGGTGATAGACGGCGGCGCCCCCACAACTGTATCGTATATTTCTAACGCTGCTCCATTGCCCGCCGACAAAAATGAAATTGCGATGTGTACCGCGATGGCAGGTGAAATGCTCGGGATGAAGATCATCTATATGGACGCCGGAAGTGGCGCCAAGAGGCCAATCACCGAAAGCATGATCGAATTGGTAGCGCGTGCAATTGAAGTTCCATTAATCATCGGCGGCGGCATCACTGATCCTGAAAAAGCTTATCTGAATTGCAAAGCCGGCGCTGACGTAATTGTGGTAGGCAACGCGATAGAAAAAGATGAAAATCTTATTATGGAAATGGCTTCTGCTGTACATTCTGTGCCGGTAAAGGCTTAAATCTTTCTTGTTTGGCTACCATCAAAAGCTTCATAAAAAAAAATGGGAAAGGCTCAACGACCTTTCCCATTTTTTCATCTATTAGAATAAAACTTATTGCTGCATCGCAGGCGGCATATCAGTCTGGCCGCCCTGGTCGTTCATATTTTTACGTTTGAAAAGCGAAAAATCTGCCTTACCGAAACGCCAGCTGAGGTTTACCCTCACTCTTTGCGGATCCCTCTGCCTCTCAATATCCTGCACGGAATATATCTTATTGCCAAGGTTCGACTCAGAATGAGTCTTTGTGATCCTGGTGCGGAAAATATCTTTCATACTTACTGAAAGCGACAGCGATTTGTCTTTGAAGAAATCCTTTTTCAATGCTGCGTCAAAGCCATAAATTGGTAAAGAGTATCCATTGGCGGTTGATAAGTTTCCACCGCCCCAATGGCCTCCGCCTCCACCGCCTCTGCCCGGAGGCAAAATGGTTTTGCTGGTATAATCTCCTGTAATTTGAAAACTAATGTTAGAAGGCAATTTAAAAGTACTGTTTATCTTTCCAAACCAGCTCCATTTTTGATTGGTAAGATTAGCGCCGCCAAGATTGCTGCCATTGATTTTGTTGTTGTAAAAATTCACGTTAGTCGTCAAATCCCACCACGAAGCCAGTTTGTTTAAAGAAGTCACTTCCAGCCCATATGCTTCTGAGCTGTTGGCATTTACGTAGGAAGAAATAAACACCGAATCATTGTAGGCCGGATTCGGATTTTTAGCCCAATACTGATAACGCGAAATCAAATTGTTTGTTCCGCGATAATAGGCCGTGGCGATAATATTATTGCCATTCTTGAAATTCACATTATAAGAAAGCTCGAATAAGTTGGTAAACTCGGGTACTAATGAAGCGTTACCCACACTGATGTTCAACGGATCGCTGAAGTCATAATAAGGAATCAACTGCCAGAAATTAGGACGATTGATTTTCCTCGAATAGTTCAATTGCAAATCTTCTTTGTCGTTTAACTTTTGGGTTAAAAATACACTTGGGAAGAAGCTCAACGGGAATGAATTACTGAATGTTTTATTGGAATCAACCAGTGTTCCTGAATATTTTGAGCTTTCTATTCTTCCACCCAATTGATAGGTGAAGCCTTTTATTTTCTGAGAAAAAGTAATATAGCCGGCATATACCTGGTCGGTGTATTTGTACTTACTGTTCAGCGCAGGAAGACTCATGTACTTTCCGGTGGTTGTATCCCTCAGGAAGTTCAGATTATCACTGTTGGAGTTTCTGATTGCTCCCCTCAAACCGGCCTCCAGCTTGATTTTATCAGTAATCGGGTTTGAATAATCTGTTTGGATGGTAAGATTATCGCTTGTACCGCTTCCTGAAGTTCTTTGATCGGTAAAAGCACCATTGCGCAAACCATCCGCATTATAATATTGAGTGCCGATATCCTGCAGATTGCTGTTTTTACTGTAATCATAGTTCACATCTGCAGTGATGTTTTTATTTGGCTTCGCAAAATTATGTTTGAAGGATAACTTACCATTGTAATTATTCCAGGTAAAGTTTCCAAGGCTGTTACTGGTACCGGTATTGTTAGTGGTGATGCCGCCTGAAGTCGTATCCCTGATGATGTTCATCAATTGATTATTTCCAAATTTCCCCTGCCTCAAGCCTCCTGAAACCGTAAATGTATTTCTGTTGTCCATGAAATAATCAAAACCGAGATTACCGCCCGCCATGCGGCCATCATTGTTTGTATTGCCTTTTTGGTAGAGGAAGGCTTTGGTGCCGTTTACGTCGTCTAAACGATTATTGGTTATCGAGCCTTTGGATTTAAAATGGAAATAGTTTCCGCTGGCAAAGAAATTTACTTTTCCCTGCCTGATGTTGATATTCCCGCCCAAATTCGTGCCGCCCCTGGTATCTACTCCGGCTCTTAGATTACCGTTATATCCCGGTTTCCTGTTTTTCTTCATTACAATGTTTAGGATACCCGCGCCGCCGCCCGATGCGTCAAACTTGGCGGAGGGATTGGTGATTATTTCAATACTTTCTATTTCATCTGCCGGTATTTCATCAAGGGTTAAAGTAGTGGGACGACCGTCAATAAAAATTTGCGGCGTAGCGTTTCTCAGCGTTACATTTCCATCGATATCCACGTTAACAGAAGGCACATTTCTCATGACATCCACTGCTGTACCACCGGTGCTGGTAAGGCTTTTGTCCACGTTAAATACTTTACGGTCAATATTCATCTGCATCATCGGTTTGTTGGCCGTTACAACTACTCCCTGTAATTGTTTTTCTTCAGGCAACAATTTTATATTACCCAAATCCTTATCAATGGCATTCAACATCTGGCTCATATCACCCCCGTTCATCTTCAAATTAAAGGAAACCTGGTCATTGTAAGGAGCGTGGCTCACAGCGCTAATCAACAGGTTATAAGTGCCAAAAAGAGGCAATTTATCGATGCTGAATTCACCTTTTTTATCTGTAAGCATTGCTGCTACAATTTTGTTGGTGTGTTGTTTGGTTACCGTATCCATCACACTTCTCGAAAGTTGTACTGAAGCCGATTCTATTGGCTTATTGGTATTTCCGTCAATCACTTTTCCATAAAAATGGCCGAGGTTCATATTTCTGCCACCCGACGGGCGATTGCCACCTTGTGGGTATTGGGCTATCGCTGAAGCAGAAACAAATATGGTTAAGAGTGTAAAGTAAAATTTTGTGATTTTCATCTTTGAACGGTTTAATTTTTATTTCAGGCTGCAAATGTCAAATGATAATTTGACAAGAAACTTTTAATTATATATGAATGGTATTTTAAAAAGAGCAAACGGTGAACAGAATTAACAGATGTTTTGTATGGGGAAACAATACCTGATAAAAGCCGGAGTAATTCATAAAACTTTCAATTTTCTGTATTCGACAGGTGAAATGAAATGAAAAATCCGGATGCGGGAAAAAGAAAAATTCCCTGGCACCAATTTGTTTTTCAAACAAAATTTTAAGTAATTTTGCTTTTCCAAAAAAACACGGTGGTTGTAGCTCAGTTGGTTAGAGCATCAGATTGTGATTCTGAGGGTCGTGGGTTCGAGCCCCATCATCCACCCTTCTTTCTTCTTCATCTATTAGTTGTCCTGGTTAAAGACAAATATTTACCAGGGCGGTTTTATTAAAACAGATCTGTAGGGCCAAAGTTTATCTTTAAATAGCGAAAGTTCCCAAATTTTATTTTTCATTTATCACCAATCCAAGCGGAAACAATTCTCTTCCATACATTTCATTGAGCAGCGCTCCTGCGCCTGTATATATCGCAGAGCCACCACAAATAATTCCCTCATAGCCTGTAAAAGTTTTTAAAAAAGCATTCCCGGAATAGTCGCCAAGAGCCAGTAAAAAAAACAGGATTGTCAGGGTGGCAAAAATAAATTGAAGTGATCTGGAGATGCGAAGTGTACCTACAAAAAGAAGCGCTGTAAATATTCCCCACATAATCAGATAAGCCACCATAGCGCTTTCCGAAGCAGGAGGAATCCATCCTGTTTTTGGCATTACGATTAATGCAACCAGCGTAAGCCAGAAGGAACCATAGGAAACAAATGCAACTAATCCGAAAGTATTTCCTTTTTTGGCTTCCATGATTCCTGCGATAATCTGTGCAATTCCACCATAAAAAATTCCCATAGCAAGTATCATAGAATTCATTTCAAAAATTCCTGCATTATGCAGATTTAAAAGAACGGTAGTAAGCCCGAATGCCAGAAGCCCAAGAGGTGCTGGGTTTGCAGTATTGTCTTTGATAATAATTGATTGTTCCATAAGAAGAGTTTGTTTTAAAATGAGAATTAAAAATATTACTAATAATTCAGATTTTGAAAGAAAATAAAAAACTATTTTTTAACTGGAACAAGACGAGCAATTCAAAAGCAGCAAACGAATAAATAACCGGAATTCTTATTCTTAATCCATAATTATTTCACCTGGCTTACCTGATTTTTCAAAAAATTTTCGTGTTGTTTTACGTTCACAAGCAGTTCATCTAATTTTTGTTGCAGATCGCCTGTATTCAGGGTGAGTGTTGCGTCAGAAAGATTTACTTGTTTCAGTTTTGCATTGGCATCGGCAATAAGATTTCTGATATTTAGGAAAAGCTTTTGGACTTCCTCATTAGATTTTGCCGGTTGAAATTGATTGTTTCGATAACTCAAAAAAGTGTTTAGGTAATTAATAGCCTTGTTATAATCTGCCACGGATGAATCATATAAAGCAACGTCTTTATCCTGGTAGCGTACTTCCAATTCAAGACGGATTCTCTTGAGTTTCGTGTCAATTTTTGAAGCCGGCCAATTGCTTTTCTTAATTCTGTTCATCTCAGATAAATATTGATCGAGTGGATTCATTTTTCTAAAGGCATCAATCGAATCTTTATAATTAAAATAATTTTTTTCACTTTGTTCCCCGGTTTTTCCGTTTATGAATTCTTTATAAGTAACCGGATAATTTAAAAATTGAAGCATCGGGTCAAAAGGAAGATGAGTCTGAATAAAAACGTGAGGCGATATTTTGAAATAATTATTTTGTACATGATTTATAAATCCACCGTTTCTGATATATCCGGCATCCCAGGTAGGATCGTATAAATACCATTCGCCATCGGCAAATGCCGCGCACCACATATGCGGAGTCCGGTCAATAGAGGCGGTTTGCCTTGTATATCCTTCAATAGCAAAAGATTGGATGCCGCATTTATTACACAGGTCATTAAAAACAGCAGCGAAATTTTCACAAACACCTCTTTTTCTTCTTAAGGCAACGGAAACACGTTGATCATTATCCTCATCTAAGATTACATAATGCATACTGTCGGCATCATATTTTATATTATTGGTGATCCAATTATAAATAGCTGAAATTTTTTCATCATCGCTATGGTAATGATTATTTACAAATGCAGCAATATCTGAAGCATTATTGGTTTTATCAGCAGGAATATAAATATTTTGCTGGGCAAAAGTGCAATTGGCACAGCATAAAACAGCTATAAAAAACAAGGCGCGCCTCATTTCATAAAGTTAGAATTCCTTTTGAAAATTATTTGTAAAATAATTGCATCAAAGAAGTCCTTTGGACAGCAAAGAATGACCTGCACGTGGGCCAGGCGGGAATCTTTATCCGGACAAAACAAAATAGGGTACATTTCAAACTGCCGCTAAGGTTGCCAACCTTCATAAGTGATTTTATTAAAACGCTTTTTCCAAGGTTGGCAACCTTTTAATCATCTTTTTAATCACACGGCAAAGTGAAATACACGCACAAAATACGAATCGTGAATATTTATTTGTTTACTATAAATCCATAAAATACTTTTGATCATCAATCCTATACCTTGTCAATCTTACAAAATTTGATTTCGCAGGTTCAATTCAAAAAAAAACACATGAAATTAAAATACATCCTAAACTGCTTTGCATTCCTTTTGGCTACCTCCTTTTCCTGTTTTGGCCAAATAAAAAAAGAAACTACTTCTGTAAAGGTGGATATCAGCAAAGACACAGTAATTAATTTTAAAAAACCGCAAAAATCAGTAACACATGGCAGTGTAGCGGTTGAAGGCAAACGGATTAATTATGATGCAACGACAGGTACGCTCATTCTAAAAAATAAAGAGGATTCGCCTACCATCAGCATGTCTTATGTGTATTATATGAAAAGCGATGACGACCCTTCACAAAGGCCCATCACTTTTATTTATAACGGCGGCCCGGGAAGCGCTACGATCTGGCTTCACATGGGTGCATGGGGTCCGCAAAGAGTTTATCTGAATGATACATCCAGAACCAAACCGCCTTATAAAACGGTAAATAATGATTACAGCCTTCTCGATGCGAGTGATCTTGTTTTTATTGATGCACCGGGAACAGGATTTGGAGAAGTAATTACCAAAAAAATGGGCGGTGCAGGTGAAGGAAAAGATTTCTTTGGCATCGATCAGGATGGCCGCGCTTTTGCAGATTTTATTACGAATTTTATTACAGATTTCAACCGCTGGAATTCTCCCAAATATTTATTTGGTGAAAGCTATGGTACATTCCGCTCTGCTGTTGTTTCCAACCTGTTGCAAGATCAGGGAGTAGGTTTAAATGGAGTGATTTTGCTTTCTCAGTTACTCACCTATTCCAATATGAGTGACGCTGCAAATGAGCATCCTGGTGATGATAAACCTTATGAGCTTGCTTTGCCTTCTTTTGCGGCAACTGCGTGGTATCATCACAAACTTCCAAACCAGCCGGCACAGTTAGAACCATTTTTAAAAGAAGTGGAACATTTTGCTTTGAACGATTATGCGCTCGCCCTCAACAAAGGTGCATCACTGGATTCTACTTCCTTTGATCAGATGGCAGAAAAATTGCATCAATATACCGGGCTACCCGTAGAGTATATTCGTAAAGCAAACTTGCGGGTAAATGGGCCACAATTTGAGCAGGCATTGCTGGGAAAAGATAATCAGATCACTGGCCGTTTGGACTCGAGATTTGCGGGCGAGGCCATTGATCCGTTGAGCGAATATGCGCAATACGATCCGATGGATTCTTACATTGATGCCGCTTTCACTGCTACATTCAACAATTATGTAAGAACAGAATTAAAGTTTGGAAAAGGAATGAAATATAAAACTTTTGGCGATGTGCATCCATGGGATTTCAAGCGCAAAGGTTTTCTCGGTTTTCCAAATGTGATGAATGACCTCGCCCATGCAATGGTCTATAATCCCGATTTGAAAGTAATGCTCAATATGGGCTATTTTGATTTAGGCACGCCTTACTTTGA
>JBQCFO010000286.1:0-2392 GCA_051959055.1 Ginsengibacter sp.
AGTCAGTGGTTGCAATTTATCTTCTTCTCCAAAAATCATTTGCCACAATTCATCCGGGGAAGGGTAGGCGACAACATCGCCTTCTTTTCCCTCATTCATGTCAATGCCGTAAATCTTTAAACCATTGGTGCTATAAGTAAACCGTATCTGTAATTTTCCTGCATAATCCTTTGCCTGTGCCACTCCTTCTGTATAATCCAAATCTCTTTTCTTGGCTTCGATGATAGCAACATTTCTGTTTTTGTATTGCAATACAAAATCTGCTTTGTCGGGCTTGCTTCTTCTTCCTTGTCCCATTAACCGGCCTTTTGTAATAGGAAATTCCTCACGTATTCTGCTACCCGCCACAATGCCCCAGCCGGCGGCTTTTAAAGCTGGGATGATGTATTCGGTTCTGGTTTCTTGTTCGTTCATGGTTTTGTTATTATTTCCGGAGACTTGGGGACTTGGGGGGCAATTGCATTCTGTCACCTGAGTCCCCCTGTCCCCACCAATTATCTCTTTTTATTTCTCTCCTCAATCCTCGCCTTAGTCATTCTTTCTCTCAATCCTCCTTCTTTAATGAAGGATGTTTCCAAAGCTTTTACCTGCTGCCCTAATAAATAAATTGTAACCTTTATCAGGCACCACAATACATTCGCGCTTATTTCAGGATTCTCATGTTCAATCGCTTTCCTGAAAGTTTCATAATTCGCATTTGGCGTTTTATTTAATTCATCGAACCTCCTGGAAAGAACATCATTTCTTTGCCACTTTTTTAATTTTTTGTTTCTTATATAATCTTCATAATCTATCAGTAATTCTCCGAGGCTGGCTCGGGCAACGTTTGTCAGATGAATCTCAGTTTGTTTTGAAGTACCGGATGCCAGGCTTGCTTCCGCAATATTCTGTTTTCCGCTCCTGGCTGCCTGCACCATTTGGCCAATAGTACGATCGTATTTATGAAAAAAGCGGTCACAGAAATAAACAGTGCCATCATAAATTATTTCTGATTTCTGGTAACTAATCAAATTACGGAAGCCTCCATGAAGAGGAATAAAGCCTTCTTTGTTTTTGTCGGTTGCCATATTATTATCTTGTTTTTTATTCTTTTGTCGGGTGACTTGGGGACTGTGTGACTTCAACTCCCTCAATAGTCTTCAAGTCCGACCGTCCCCTGGTTTTTTTTAAGAGACTTAATTGGTGTTTTCATTCCAAATATTATTACCAAATAGTCTATTTTTATGTTACAAACTGATCATTTCTGTTAATTCGATTTTATTAATTAAATAATCTATTGAAATGTCACCAGTTTGCATATACTGTAATAAATAATGAGCAAAATTTTTTTCTTCTGAATACTTTGGTTTAATCGTGGAAGTCTGCTTCCCACTTTCATCTGTATTTATAAGTTCTATCTTTTTGTATGGATCTGAGTTGTTGTACATCCAAATCAGATTCGCTTCTACTTGAGTAAAATATTTGGCTGAATATTTACCACCTTCTGCCGGAACAAGAATTGAAAATTCCTTGTCAAGTTCATCTAACGAGAATTGCTTTTTTCTAATTTTAGAATAGAATTCTGGATTAATTATGCGAAGAATAACAAGAGTTATCAAAAGGCTTGGAAAAACATAATTATTCTTTCTAAAACTGTTTAGTATTATTCGTGTATGAGCAAATACCTTTTCTTGTTGCCTTAACGATACATTTGCGTGTTGAAACATACTTGATGCCACTGCTAATAATACTTCAGGATCATTTCTTACCTCACTTGAACTTATTCTTTCTTTACTTTCTAAGAATTTATCAAACCCAAAATAATTATACAAATATTCACAAAACACCTTTGTATCAGGTTCCGGCATTATATATTCCAAATCAATAAATCTTCTCAAATACTCATCCGCGTTAATTCTATCACTTCCATAAAATCCGCGAACAGCATTACCTAATTGAATCTTATCAATGGATAATACAAATACAATTCCTTTTACTGAAAAGAAATGCTTTATTTGCTCAAGGACTTCTACAGCATAGTTAGGGCGGCACCTGTCTAATTCATCAATAATAAAAACAATAGGCTTATTACCTTTTGTTTCTTTTACAAATTCAGTAAGTTTTGTTTTGAATTCCTGCAAGCCTTCTTTTTTTGAAGTATATTCTTTGATTTCATCATCCAGAATTTCAGTTGCAGCCTTAGTAGTATTTTCTATAGCATCCTGGATCAATTCTGTATCAATGTATTTTGCTGCCATTGCTTTTAATAATGCAGGCAAAATATTTTTTGTAAGAACTGCTCCTTTTTTTACAAGTGATTTAAATATTGCCTTTGTCTCATCTCTTGTCAGTGCATTTAATTCTGCCATTAAAGCAACCAAAGGATTATTATCAAAATCGTTTTCCCAGGCAT
>JBQCFO010000287.1:0-4301 GCA_051959055.1 Ginsengibacter sp.
GCTTTACTTTTCAGTTGCATACAATTGATTTTTTAAATGAAAAAAAAAATAAAAGAGATAAAAATGATGCCAGCAAACCGATAAGGTTTTAAAAAAATTATAAATCCAACACTATTAGTGAAACCTTATAGGTTTAATTGAAAACAAACATTTGGGAAACTTAAATTCTCGAAGGTGTCGATAATTAAGTCCGCTTCTTGCAAAGAATCGGCGCTAAGATGAGACGCGAGTGCCACACATTTCATTCCTGCATTTTTTGCTGCTTTCACGCCGTTTGCAGCGTCTTCAAACACAATACAATTTTCAGGCAGAACGTCCATTTTTTCAGCAGCTTTCAAAAAAATTTCAGGAGATGGCTTACCATTTTTTACATCGCCTCCTGTTACCACCGTATCAAAATAAACAAGCAGATTTAATTGTTCCATCACCATTTCCATCTTTGCCCTGCGCGAGCTGGTGGCAAGAGCGAGAGGAATGTTATATTGTTTTATTTGCTTTAAAAAAACATCGGCAAAAGGCACCGGATAAATTCCTTTTTCAGAAATGATTTCATGAAAAAAAACAAGCTTTTGGGTTAATGCAAATTGTACTTCTTCCTCATTTTTTACAGGAAGAAATTTTTTTACCACGTCTGTACTTTTGATTCCTAATAATGGGATATAATCTGAAAAACTCATTACTTTATTATAATGGGAAAATAATTTCTGCCAGGCTAAAAAATCAGCTTTCGTACTGTCAACAAGGGTTCCATCCATATCAAAGATCACTGCTTTGCCATAAATGTTTTTATCAGGTTCTTTTTTTTCATGCATTTCTTATCGTTTTAAAACTTTGGTAATTTCTTAAATCAGAATTGTCAAATTGTGTATTTGATTCTACATTACTTCTTCCGAAAGAAATTAATTTTTTTATTCTGTTTCATTCATTCATTGCATTTCAATGCGAAAATCAAAACAAATGAAAAGGCACGCCTTTTGAATTTTCATTGTTCCTTGCTTGTTCAATTTAATTATAAATTTTTTCCAGAAGGCTTTGAAAAACATTAAAAAGATAGCCATATTACGTGCCAATGCGATTGGAGATTTTTTAGTAACACTTCCTGCTATTCAGGCGATTCGTACAAAATTTCCCAAAGCAGAAATTGTTTTATTGGGAAGCGCATGGCATAAAAGTTTCCTGGTAGCCGGGCGTACCCCTATTGATCGTGTGATAATTGTGCCGGTAATGAAAGGCATCAGAAGTGAAAAAAATAAACAGGAAAATCAGGAAGAACGAGAACGGTTTTTTGAAGAAATGAACAAAGAACATTTTGACGTAGCGATTCATTTCCAGGGAAATGGAATTTCTGCAAATCCGTTTCTGAATCGTTTGAGCGCCGGACTAACAGTTGGATTGACAACAGAAAATGCGGAACCAATCCACAGGTCAATTCCCTTTTATTATTATCAAAGTGAGGTATTGCGTTACCTGGAGGTCGCAGGATTAATTGATGCAAAAACGGAAAATATTGAACCACAAATAAGTGTGTTGAATGAAGACATAGAAGAAATAAAAGGACTTCTCAATTTTTTGGGCAAAAAACAATTTGTCGTTTTAAATCCTTTTGCCGTTGACATAAGAAGAGCATGGCCCTCAGCGAATTATGCGCCATTGGCAGACTGGATAAAAGAAAAAGGATTTGAAGTGATTTTTACCGGATCCAAAGAAGAAAAAGAAGGGGCTGAAAAAATTATTTCGCAAATGAAATACCCAGCTATCAACAGTTGTGGAACTCTAACGTTAGGAGGATTGGCGGCCATATTGCAAAAAGCTGCTTTGGTTATTTCGGGCGATACCGGGCCATTGCATTTGGCAAGAGCTGTAAACACCCCAACAGTTGGAATTTATTGGGCTCCGAATTTAATCAACTGGGGACCGCTTTCAAAAAAGATTCACAGACCCGTTATTTCATGGGATATGCCTTGTCCTTATTGTGGAATTATTCCCAATGATCCTTATCCTTTCGAACCACAAAATGAATGCAGGCATGAGGTTTCTTTTGTAAGAGACATTACTATTGGTGCTGTGAGGGACGCTGCAGAAGCACTTCTTTTTAAAAAAGAAACAAAAGAAAAAACGGAAATTTCAACCAGGAAATATTTAAATAAAATGTATGGAAAATAACGGTAAGCAATTGAGGGTTTTAACGTGGCACATTCATGGAAGTTATCTGTATTATCTAACCCAAACTGATTGTATTTTTTACCTCCCGTATAAAGAAGGAAGCGCTGAAGAAGGCTATGGTGGCCGCACGCGAAGTTTTCCTTGGGGTGATAACGTGATCAATGTTCCGTCAGAAAATGCAAAAGATCTTCAATTCGACTGCATCCTTTTTCAATCAAAAAAAAATTATCTGGAAGATCAGTTTGAAATATTAACAGAAGAACAAAGGGCATTGCCAAAAATTTATCTAGAACATGATCCGCCAAGAGAATCGCCCACAAATACGAAACATGTAGTAGATGATCCGGATATTTTATTGGTGCATGTCACTTACTTTAATGAACTGATGTGGAACAACAATCGTACTCCCACAAAAGTGATCGAACATGGTGTAATGGTGGATGAAAAAGTTTTTTATTCGGGAGAAATAGAAAAAGGAATTGTGATAATTAATGGACTTGTAAAAAGAGGAAGAAGATTGGGATTGGATGTATTTGAAAAAGTGCGAAAAGAAATCCCCCTTGAGATTGTAGGCATGGGTTCGGAGGAAGTGGGCGGATTGGGAGAAGTTAATAACAGGCAACTTTCTGCATTCATGGCCCAATATCGTTTCTTCTTTAATCCGATACGCTATACAAGTCTTGGGCTTTCTGTATGTGAAGCAATGATGACAGGCGTTCCAATAGTCGGGCTGGCTACAACAGAAATGTCAGTTACCGTAAAAAATAATTTTTCCGGATTTATTGATACCAATGTAAATGTGCTTATCGAAAAAATGGAAATGCTTTTGAATGATCGGCAAAAGGCAAAAGAACTCGGCGAAGTAGCAAAAGAAACGGCTCGTGATAAATTTAATATTGAACGGTTTAAAAGCGATTGGCTTGAAACTTTTAAAGCAGTAAACAAAGAAAAAACACGTATTCCTAATCAGATTATCAACTAATCAAAACCATAATTTATTAATAATAAAAAAAAGGATTCAAAAATGGAGAATGTAAACGGAAAAGTGATTTTAGTAACAGGTGGCGGGCAAGGCCTTGGTGCAGCAATATGCAGAACAATGGCAGAAGACGGAGCAAGAGTGATTGCTGCAGATGTAAATGAAAAAAAGTTGGAAAGCATTGTAAAAGAAATTAAGGATTCCGGGGGAAATATTAAGAGTTATTCCATGAATGTGGCAGATGAAAAAAATGTGCAGGAGGTAGTTGATGAAGTGATCAAAGAATTTGGAAACATTGATGCGGTGATCAATAATGCAGGGATAGATTTTACAAAATCTATTGAAGAATTAAGTTTTGAAGAATGGAATAAAGAGATTAGTGTAAATCTTACCGGCCCTTTTAATGTTTCAAAATGTGTTTATCCTTTTATGAAAAAAAATGGCAAAGGCCATATTGTAAACATTACATCAACCGCAGCAAAGCGTGCCTGGCCGAATGCCGCGGCTTATCATGCGAGCAAATGGGGCTTGCTTGGTTTTAGTCATGCGTTACATTCTGAAGCAAGGAAGGATAATATAAAAGTGACGGCGCTGGTTGCCGGTGGAATGCAAACTCCTTTTATCCTGGAACGTTTCCCAGAGGTCGATCCGGATGTTTTGCAGGATCCCAAAAATGTAGCAGAAACGATAAAGTATGTTTTATGCCAGCCGGATGCTACCGTGATTCCGGAAGTAATGGTAATTCCCATGCGCGAAACTTCATGGCCGTAAAGTTGTAGAGGAAAAGTTGAGAGAAGTTTAGAAGAGTTAAGAAGGGTTTGGAAAGTTGAGAATGGTTTAGAAAAGTTTAGAATGGTTTCGAGTGGTTAGTGAATTCACATAGCGGTTCCCCATTCCCCATTCACAATTCACTACATCTATGGAAAAAAAGATAAAAAATATTATAGATAATTTCAAAAATCTGAAGATACTCGTCGTAGGCGATGCTATTTTAGATACCTACATTTATGGTACAACGGATAGGATTTGCCGTGAAGCGCCGGTTCCGGTTTTTAACGCAGAAGAAGAAAAATATAGTTGCGGCGGAGCGGCCAATACTGCCATAAATCTTTCCATGCTTGGGGCTGAAACCTACTACCTGACAGTGCTTGGCAAAGAT
>JBQCFO010000288.1:0-5084 GCA_051959055.1 Ginsengibacter sp.
AACACTTTTTCCTTCGTTATTTACCAACTTCATCATGTCGGGAATGATGGTAAATTTTACTTTTTCAGAAGCACCGGGAGCAAGAGAAATTCGTTTAAATCCTTTTAGAGAATACAAGGGTATATTTTCTCCGGCTGGCAAATGAGTGAGATACAATTGCACCACTTCATCGCTTTTTACTTTACCACTATTTGTTACCGTTACTTCTGCATTTATTGAGTCATTCTTTTTGATTTTTGTTTTGGATAAATGAAGATTGGTAAACGTAAAATTCGTATAGCTCAAGCCAAAACCAAACGGATATAAAGCTTCCCCTTCAAAATAGCGATACGTTCTGTTTTTCATTGAATAATCATCAAAGGGCGGAAGGTCTGAATCACTTTTATAAAAAGTAACCGGTAATCTTCCTGAAGGACTATAATCACCGAACAAGACATCTGCTACAGCCGTACCCGCGGCCTCTCCACCATACCAGGCATTCAGAATTGACGGAATGTTTTCTTCTTCCCATGGAATGGCGATCGCACTACCAGTCATCATTACAAACACCACTGGCTTGCCTGTTGCTTTTAAGGCTTTTAAAAAATCTGTTTGAACTGTGGGTAATAAAATACTGGTGCGATCGCCGCCGCTAAAGCCCGGCACGTGCACTTTCATTTCTTCACCTTCTAACCTGGGAGATATTCCACCGACATAAATAATGACATCAGCATCCTTAATGCTGTCAATCAATTTTGAATAATCCTGTGGTTCTGTTGAAACAAAATCTGTTGCTTTTGAATAAAATATTTCTGTATTCTTCAACTTGTTTTTTATTCCCTGCAACACAGTTGTAACTATGGAAGGTTGTCCATTGTAATTGCCTAATTGGGTATTGGCATTGTCGGCATTTGGCCCCAGCACGGCAATCCTTTTTATGTTTTTGTCCAGCGGTAATAAATTAGTTTTTTGTCCGTTTACTGGCACGTTGCGAAGCAAAACAATTGATTCTCTTGACATCTTTAAGGCAAGATCTTTATGTGGCTTACTTTCCAAATTCGTAATGGGAATTTGCGCAAATTTTACCATGCTGACAGGATCAAACATTCCGAGACGAAAGCGTATAGTAAATAATCTTTTTAAAGAAACATCAATATCTTTTTCGGTTAATTTTCCATCTTTTACAGCCTGGATCAAAGCCTTGTAAGTGTGATTTCCGCATTCTACATCAGTGCCATGCAGCACTGCGTCTGATGCTGAACTCTCTGCGTCCGGAAACAGTTTATGTGTTTGATAAAAATCATCTATCGCGCCACAATCAGAAGTAACATAACCTTTAAAATTCCATTTGTTGCGCAAAATATCAACCATTAATTTATCACTGCCACAGCAGGGTTGGCCGGCATAAGCATTATACGCACACATCACGCCTGCGACCTTAGCATTCACCACCAATTGCCTGAAGGCAGGAAGATAAGTATCCCATAAATCATAATCGCTCACATTCACATCAAACACATGGCGCAAAGGTTCAGGGCCGCTATGGATTGCATAATGCTTTGCACAGGCGGCGGCTTTCAGATATTTTGGATCATTTCCCTGTAAACCTTCAACAAATGCAGTTCCTATCATGCTGGTAAGAAATGGATCTTCGCCATAAGTTTCCTGTCCGCGTCACCATCTTGGATCTCTAAAAATATTGATGTTAGGGGTCCAGTAAGTTAATCCTGTATACCTGCTGTAATCTTTTTTGCGAAGGCTTTCATTGTGAATAGCGCGTCCTTCATCAGAAGTAAAATCGCCCATTTTTTTCATGGCGTCAACATCGAAAGTAGCAGCCATTCCAATTGCCTGCGGGTAAGATGTTGTGGGATACCTTGTGCGTGCCACTCCATGCAAACACTCATTCCACCAATCATACGCAGGAATTCCCAAACGCGAAATTGCAGGAGTGGAATTGAGCATTTGATTTACTTTCTCTTCCAGGGTCAATCTTGAAACCAAATCATTAACTCTTTCACTGATTGCCAATGATGGGTTTTGAAATGGATAACTGTATTTATTTTGTGCAAAGGCTGAAATGTATATTGATATAAAAATCAGCAGATTTAGAACTTGTTTCTTCATTATTATTTTTTTTTTGCTTCTATCATCCTGCTACTCCTAAAGGCGAGAAGTAAATGAAAACAGAGACAACAATTGCAACGACAATTAATGAAAGTATCACATCCCATTTATTCCAGCTCGCGCGGCTGGCGGCTTTATCTTCAGCAACAGTAGTAGCAAAGGTGAGGCCTCTGATTTGCATCTCATCAGGTTTCGGAGTAAGAAGGCTTACAATTACCATTAAGGCGATGGAAAAGAGGAATAACAAAATGCAGAAATAAAGAAAATTGATGGTGGCAAACGTATGAAGCACTCCTGTAAGATCATTTTGAAAAAGTTCGAGTGTTAATTTTATGATACCAATAATAAAACCTGCTACCATACCCGTTAATGCTCCGGTTCCATTAATACGTTTAAAGAATACGCCCAATAAGAAAACTGCCGCAATAGGAGGCGCCAGATAAGATTGCACACTTTGAAGATATTGGTATAAAGTTCCTGAAATCCGGCTCATAAGCGGAATCCATGCCATCCCCAGCAATACTACAACACCCGTGGCAATACGCCCTACTTTTACAAGTTCTTTCCCGCTTGCTTCCGGTTTGATCTTCTGATAAATATCCATTGTAAACAAGGTAGAACAAGCGTTATAAACAGACGCAAGTGAGCTCATCAATGCTGCCAGTAACCCGCCAGCCAGCAATCCCCTTAATCCTATTGGCATCAATGCCTTTACCAATGTTGGAAAAGCTTCATCATTTACCTGTAAATCCAGCTTTCCCTGATGATGCAATGCGGCTGCAATTAGGCCGGGTACCAGGAAAATGAAGAAGGGAAGCAACTTCAGATAGGCAGCGAAGATTGTCCCTCTTCTTGCCTGCCTTTCATCACGGCCTGCCAGGCATCGTTGTACAATATGCTGATCGGTGCACCAATACCAGATACCCACAATGGGCGCGGCAAAAGTGATACCCAGCCATGGAAAGTCAGGATCGCTTAGTGGAGGAAACATATTTAGTTTTTCCTTCGGAACAGAATTGATGAGCCCATGCCAGCCGCCTACTTTATCGAGTCCGATAAACAATAAAACAGCAGAACCCAGCATCAAAACAAAAGCCTGAATGGCCTCCGTGTACATTACCGTATGCAAACCGCCAAGAATGGTATAGACTCCGGTAATAACTACAAGAATAATAGCACCGGTCCAAAAATCAACTCCAAGGAAAGAATTAAAAACAAGTGCTCCTGCAAAAATCGTTACAGACGCTTTTGCAATTACATAACTTAAGAGCTGAATAATAGATAGTAACCTTCTGGATTTAGCATTGAACCGTCGCTCCAAAAACTCCGGCATTGTATAAACCATGCTTCGCATATAAAATGGAACGAATACCCAACCAAGTACCAATACTACCCAGGAGTGCATTTCATAATGTCCCATTACCAGGCCGGATGTAGCTCCTGTACCCGCGAGGCCGACGATATGCTCGGAACCTACGTTCGAAGCGAGAATAGACGCGCCAATAACCCACCAGCCAAGATTACGATTGGCGAGGAAATAATCTGAAGGGGTGCCTCTTTTTTTTCTGATAGACCATATAGAAACTCCGGCGATAATAAGCAGGTATAGGACTACGAAGAGGATATCAATCGTTCCAAGAAAATGCATAGAAAGAATTTTTAAGGGTTAGTTTATAATTTTAAATAAAACGGTTAATCATATTTTCAAAATATTCCTGTTTGCCGCTTCTCACTTCCGGTTCTCCATTTTCAACCGCAAGGTTTCTTAAATCTTCTAAAGTTAATTTCCCTTCTTCAAACGCTTTTCCATTTCCTTTATCAAAAGAAGCATAACGTTCTTCTCTTAATTTTTTATAATCAGATTTATTTAAAATATTATCAGCAACAATCAATGCTCTTGCAAATGCGTCCATGCCACCAATATGTGCATAGAACAGATCAGCCGGATCTGTAGAATTTCTACGGATTTTTGCATCGAAATTAATGCCGCCACTTTTGAATCCGCCGGCTTCCAGGATAATTAACATCGCTTCTGTCAGTTCATTGATGTTATTTGGAAATTGGTCTGTGTCCCATCCATTTTGATAATCGCCCCGGTTGGCATCCATACTTCCAAGAGCTCCTGCATCAGCAGCTACTTGTAATTCATGTGTAAATGTGTGTCCTGCAAGAGTCGCGTGGTTTACTTCAATATTCAGCTTGAAATCATCCATCAGATCATATTGCCGCATAAAACTGATACAGGTAGCCGCGTCATAATCGTATTGGTGTTTTGTAGGCTCCATTGGTTTTGGTTCAATAAAAAATGTTCCTTTAAAGCCATTTTTTCTTGCATGATCTTTGGCCAGGTGCAAAAATTTTGCGAGATGCTCCTGCTCTCTTTTCATGTTGGTATTGAGTAGCGTCATGTATCCTTCACGACCTCCCCAAAAAACATAATTTGCTCCACCAAGTTCAATAGTGGCGTCCAGCGCAGCTTTCACCTGAGCTGCTGCGTGAGTCAACACCTGGAAGTCAGGATTGGTAGATGCGCCATTCATGTACCTTCTGTGAGAAAATAGATTCGCTGTTCCCCATAATAATTTTACACCGCTTTCCTTTTGTTTTTGTTTTGCGTATGCAGTAATTGATTTTAATCTTTTTTCATTATCTGCAACATCGTTTGTGAAATCAACGATATCCACATCATGAAAACAGTAATAAGGCAAACCCATTTTAGTAATAAATTCGAAAGCCGCGTCCATTTTATCTTTCGCTCTTTTTATCGGATCTTCTTTTTCATTCCATGGAAAAATATGAGTTGGTTCGCCGAAAGGATCAGCGCCGTTTCCATTGAAGGAATGCCAGTAAGCACAGGCAAATTTGAAAAACTCTTTCATCGTTTTTCCGGCAACTTTTTTATTTTCATCATACCATCTGAATGCGAAAGGATTATCACTTTTCGGGCCTTCATATTTTATTTCGGGGATGTTTTTAAA
>JBQCFO010000289.1:0-9949 GCA_051959055.1 Ginsengibacter sp.
AGTAAACCGGCGAAATGCGGTTATAGCAGGATTTCTCGGATGGACCTTGGATGCATTTGATTTTTTTATTCTCACATTTACTCTTGCAGCCGTTGCAAAAGATTTTAATAAATCCATTCCGGAAATTGCTTTGACACTTACTGCAAGCCTGGCTATGAGACCGGTTGGCGCTTTTATTTTTGGATTATTGGCAGACAGATTCGGAAGAAAAGGCCCGTTGATGATGTCTATCGCATTTTATTCAATCATAGAAATTTTTTCAGGCCTTGCCCACACCTACACCATCTTTTTATTTTTACGTTTGTTGTATGGCATCGGAATGGGAGGCGAATGGGGTGTGGGAGCCTCGCTTGTTATGGAATCCGTTTCAGTTAAACGAAGAGGCCTTTTATCCGGCCTTTTGCAGGAAGGATACGCTTTTGGATTTTTGCTCGCAGCCGCCGCTTATTACTTTGTTTTCCCTCATTTCGGTTGGAGAGCGATGTTTTTTGTGGGAGGATTGCCGGCTTTATTAACGTTATTTATACGGAGTAAAGTAAAAGAAACCAAAGCATGGAAGACCAACAGAACGCACAACTGGAAAGAATATACAATTGAAATAAAGAAACATTCAAAATTATTTTTGTACCTGGTACTGTTGATGTCTATGATGAATCTTATTTCTCATGGCACACAGGATCTTTATCCTACCTTCTTGCAGCAACAACGCCATTTTGACCCGCATACGACTGCTGTTATCACCATGATATCGATGGTTGGCGCTATTTTGGGAGGATTACTTTTTGGATATTTATCAGATTTATATGGAAGAAAAAGAATGATGGCAATCGCGGTGATTCTTGCTATTTTTATAATACCTGTATGGCTGCTTGCGGGAGGAAGTTTTTGGATAGCAGTTGGGGCCTTTGCCATGCAATTTATGGTCCAGGGCGCCTGGGGAATTATTCCGGCGCATATCAATGAATTGTCTCCCGGTTCATTGCGCGGATTCTTTCCGGGGTTCGCTTATCAATCGGGCGTTTTGATTGCCTCTGCAATCGTGTATGTGGAAGCGGTACTGGCACAACATCTCAGCTACGCTACTTCCATGATGATATTAGCAGCTTCTGTGCTGATTTTAGGAGCGATTGTAATTCTTGCAGGGCCTGAAGCAAAAGGAATTCATTTTCAAGAGGAGGATGCAGGATGAATGAGATGTTTGATGTAGGATGTGCGATGTCTGATTTGCGGGTTCAATCTGTGAGCCTCAATAGAAAGATTTTGAAATTTTGAAATAGTGGTATTTCTCGTTTTAATGCCGGTTGCACGCATACCTTTTCACGCCTGCGTGACTCATAGCCCTGAAAGGGCGAAATAGCAGAGCAACGGGCAACGCCCTTTGTTGATTAATGATAAAAATGCCGGTAATTCGTCAATTTCATAGGGTTATACCTTATGCTAAAATATTCGAAACGCAGTTCGCAATTTCATAGGATTATACCTATGCTATTTAAGGATTTAATTTCACGCAATTTTTTCTGATGGCTTCTAAAACGAGCCCCACCCTGCTTTGTACTTTAAATTTATGAAAAAGGCTTTCACGATAACCGTCAATGGTTCTTTCGCTAAGATGCATTTGTGCGCCGATTTGTTTGTATGTAAGATCGCTGCAGGCGAGCTGTAAAAACAGCTTTTCATTTTCGGTAATGTTTAAAGGATCGTTTTGTTCCTGTAATAAGCGCCTGTAGTTAATATTGATTACATCAGAATTATAATAGCCTTTTGTATAGATTTCATGTATTGCTTTTTCAAGTTCGTTTGGATGCGTATCTTTAAGCAGATAGGCGCAGCAACCCGCTTTTATCATTTCAATAATGGTCCTGTCTGAGTCATTCATGGAGAGTGCCACGAGTTTTATGAATGGATAATTTTGTGTTAACCATTTGGCTGTAGCTACTCCATCCATTACCGGCATATTCACATCCAGCAGGATGATATCCGGAAGATCATTTGAAGAAATTTTTTGCTGCATTTCTTTTCCATTCATGGCCATCAGGGCAACTTTGCATTCATCAAAATTTTCAATCATCAGGCCAAGGGATTTTAAAAACAACTGGTGATCATCCACGATGCCTATAGAAATTTTCATAGCTCGTTTTCTTTAAAAGGTAATTCAATTTTTACGGAAGTACCGTTGCCTATTGAGTTCCAGGTAATAGATCCGCCGAGCAGCTTGGTGCGGTGTTTCATGTTTCTCATTCCCAGCCCATCTGTATGCAGTGAATTGTTGAAGCCGATTCCATCGTCAATGATTTCTACCCTTACGATCTCCGATGTCTTACTCAGATCAATCTCTATGTGTTTTGCATCAGCATGTTTGATGGCGTTTTGAATGGCTTCCTGCACAATGCGAAAAAGAATAATCTGCTCATCTGCTTTTAAAAACAATTTATCAGGATGAGTAAATAATATTTGCAGATGTTTTGCATCGTTGATTCTTTGTCCTTCTGCCTCCAGGTTTTGAATAAAATCAAATTGTTCCAGCCATTCCTTATCCAGGGATTTTGAAAGTGCGCGCAATTCGTTAATGGCCTTGCCTAAAGTTTCTTCCGCGATAGTCAATGTTTCCGGCACTTCGGGAAGATTTCTCTGGGTAATCCCCAAAAACATTTTTATACTGCTTAGCAACTGTCCTATGTTATCATGCAATTCTTTGCCAATCCCTGCCAGCGTTGCTTCCTGAACTTCGATTTGAGACTGAAGCAATGTTTTTTCATAAAATTTTTTCATGGCTTCTTTTTCTTTTAGATACGCATTACTCCTGAAACGGTACCTGATAAAAAAGAATAATAAAAATGCAACCAGCAATAAAAGAACAATTGTTGTAAAAACAATAGTGAATATCATGTCCTTTTTTTCCATGTCTGATTGCTTAAAAAACCAATTGAAAAAAAACAATACAAAAGTAGGTTTAACGTAATGATTATAAACTCATAAATATTTCCTCCACTGTCCAGGTTATTTGCAAGGATATAATTCAGAAAACTTAGATAAATAAAATTACCAACGAAGAAAAACAGGATGCCTGTGGCAATCCAAAACATGGGAATTCTGAAATAATTGATAAAGCCTTCTGCATTAAACAATGTACCGAAATACAAAAGACAAAACAGGATGGTAACCACGCTTCCTATGGTAAAGCCAAGGGAATTAAATGTATGAAATCCATTTAAAAAAAAGAAACCCGCAAGCAGGTAAACTAAAAAAGAAATACCCATTACCAGGGTAATTGTTTTTAATTTTTTGGTTTGAAAAGTTTTATAAAAAAAGGCAAAGTAGAAAAAAAACTGAATGAGTAAATAAATATTAAAAATAAAATGATTGCCGCTTTTAAAATCAAACGAGTACATATATCCCGCTATGGAAATGAGGATCGTAAAAAGCAGGAACCATGTGAAAAGCCGCAGCCATGATGGTTTGAGCCTTTTGTAAAAAATCACGCTTATTAAAAGACTTATCAGGACAGGAATTAATCCTATAACAAAACCAGTGATTGACATAAAACTATTTTGGGCATAGTGGCGGGCAAAGCGGAAACAGATCTGCGCCCGCACCAGCATAATTTTGAACTGATGTAGCTTCCTGTGGCTTTCGTTCCTCATCCTTTAGCTGATCTTTGCTGTTTTCATAGGTTGGGTTTTCTGGATTCAAATCGTCTTTGGTAGCCACGAGTATAATATTGTGCAATCCTTTGTAATCTTCAGCAGGATTGCTGTTGGTGCTTTCATGATGACATCCGTAATAAACCCTTAGGCCGTTGGCGTTATTATCATTCAGCAATTTTTCCAAATCTTTACGGCTTACCCATGCTGATGATGCATCTTCAATATCCGGCCTTTCTGTGAATCGCTTTTTGAGGTTTGCCGATGATATTTGCCGGATCGTTTTATCATATTCGTTTCTCATCTTTATCAGCGTACTTTTAGAAACCGGTTCCATGTTTATTTCTTTAATAGTTCAGGTGAAAATTGTTTCGTTAAAAGTGCAATCTTTTCATTTTTAGATAAATGGGAGTTTCCCCATTCAAAAACGGGAAATTTCCCGTATCGGGGAATTATGATTTCGTCGTTAATTTGTATTGCAAAGAAAACATACCCCGTGATTATTAACTGATCCTTGTTTAAGGACTCTACATCAAAAAGCCAGTATTCCTCAATTTAAGATTTGTGTTGTTTCTTTAATAAGAGTAACTGATACTCTTTCCGTTCTATCTGCTCCATAAGAACCTAAAATCCAACAGAATTATTCCTTGATATAAATATTGTTTTAAAAAATATCAACATGAGCTATCAGTTATTAAAGCAAGATGTCTTATTCTATCAAAGATTTCTAACCGTCGGAGGTTTTTACAAAGGTCTTTTAGATGGCCAATGGGGGCCCATAACAAATACGGGAGATGCTGAGTTTGTCGAGCAAAGTAAATTGATTGCTCAACAGAATGGAACGTTTGATGCAGCAAGTGAATCGAATGTTATCACGTTATTGCCACAGGCGCAAATTGAAGCGCGAAAGTTTCTGCAAATAGCTAAAGATAATAATCTGGATATTAGAATTCTGTCAGGCACACGAACTTATGACGAGCAGGATTCGTTGTACCAGCATGGCAGAAACGGAGACACACGGCCAATCATTACCAATGCACGGGGAGGACAAAGCAATCACAATTTTGGAATCGCCTGGGATATCGGCGTCTTTGCAAATGGCAATTATGTAGGAAATGATATTCCTTATAAGTCCTTCGCTGAGATTGTGCTGCCCTTAATGAATACCATCGAATGGGGTGGCAACTGGATTTCTTTTAAAGATTATCCACATTACCAGTTAAAGCCAGTGAGTGAAAGCGAATCAGTTATCCGTGGGTTGTTTGAAGAAGGTGAAGTATATGTGTAAACCTGGATATGCTGATGTGCTGATAATGCTAACATGCTAATGAAGAAATGGGCTGTTGAACGAAACAAAAGGATTTGCTGACCCGATAAGTCAAGAATGATAAAAGAGGAATTTCTATTATTTATTGGTTTACTGTCGCGTGGTTTACACCTTTATCGTCTTTTCATGCGAATAAGTTTCTAAAGTCAAAAAAAAGTAATTATGTCAAATACAGTCGAATTAATTCCGCAGGATAAATCGAATGCATGCTGGCTTGCAAGTTCCTCCATGATGGAGACCTGGAAAACCGGCACTCATCACTCACTTGAGGATACATTAAAGATACTGGATGCATCAGGAACCAGTTTCTCGAACATTTATAATAATGACCAGGGGCTTTCTTTTGCAAACGATAATATTATTACAAAAACATTAGGGCTTACACAATTGCCACCTGCGAGTTATACGATTGAGTATCTCACAAGCATTCTGGATCAAAGTCCTTTAATGGCAGTGATTATGTATGCTTCTACCTCTAATATAGCTCACATGATCATCATCACAGGAATTTCAGGAGATGGAACGCCGCAGGGAACTACCCTGCAGATAAATGATCCGCTTCCCTTAAATGCCGGCAAAACTTACACAATCGCTTTCAATGATTTTTTAAGCAAGTTTGAACAGGTGGTGGCGTACGAAAATAACTGGCCCGGCGCAGATCTTACTTCACAATTGTTTTACTTTCCGGCTTCTGCAAATTCATCTTCTTCATCCGGTTCCGCCAGCGATACATCGGGCAGTTCGTCGGGAGATGCGTCAGATAGCGGTACTCAATCGGGAACAACTGACACATCAGCGGGTAATACACAAAATGACAGCAGCAGTACTTCGACCGATAATTCATCCACAGATAGCTCGACCAATAGCACAACAAATGATTCACAAAATGATACAACAAATACTTCTTCGGATGCTACAACGACAGGTAATACGGACAATACATCCACAGATGGTTCTCAAAACAATAGTTGACATGAATTTTTAAAAAACAGTAAACAATAAAAGGCTTATTTCCAAAAAGCCATAAAAAGATGGACGCTACTTCCTGCCGTGCGAGAATGAGCGGGAACAAAATTTCAAAAACATTTAAATTTTAAAACTATGGACGTTTACAAAGTTCTGGATGACCTTAAAAAACGGGCCGCCGGAGTTGATCCCAAAACCAATAAAATGCCTGAGGGATATTTTGTTTCATTCAGGCCAATTGGATTACCTATTGCACCAGAAGATTTCGAGAATCCGTGGTCGCCATTTGGTTCTGAACTCCTCGGTGCTACCTTGAATGCAGCAGCAGAAGAGGCAAAAATAAACCCTCCTACTACTTCATCTACACCTATGCCCGCCAATGCTCCGCCGCAGGTAACTGTGAATCAATTGATAACAGCCGGGGTCGGGCAAAGTGAAAAGAATTATTACAATACTTTCTGGCTCACCAATGATAAATTGACCATGGACGAAAAGTGGACCGTAATGCCTGATGCAGGAACAGTGGATTCAGCCTGGTTTGCTATCATAAACGGAGCGCAGGAAGTAGCATCCAACATGGTACTGAACAGCGATTTGCAAAAGTCTATCGATGCGGCAAAAGCAGTTTTGGTGGACCCAAAAACCGGAAATCCAACACCCCACTACAATGCTTATTTGTACTATCAGCAGAAATATTATGATGCCCAACAAAATCTGAATGGACAATATGCCAATGCTATCGAGGATCCAAATGCATTTGCGATGTGGCCCATCAATGGAAAAATACCACAGGAGAAAGTAAATTCTGCACTGGAAGCATGGGCCGGCCTGGGTTACAAAAGTGAGATAGAAACCGCTCTGGATACTTTGAACGCGCAGGGAATGGATCCGGCTATCGCACTCATCAACCGGTGTAAGCTCGCTTACGAAAACGCCCTTGGTGAAATGGCAAACATTGGTACCATACCTTATACTTTTATTGAACCCTCCACTTTTTATGATGCATACGAGCAGGACGGCTGGACAAAGTATTTCCAGGATAGTTCAAGTTATAGCCAGACAACATCCTCCTCGAGCTCATCTGAAAGTGGCTTTGCAGGCATCAGTGTAGGTTTCTTTAGCATTGGAGCCGACGCCAGCCATTCGCAGAGCCAGAGCGATTTGCATATAGACACATCCAGTATGCAAATATCTTTTGATTTTTGTTCAGCAGATATCAGAAGGCCGTGGTTAGATACGAACCTTTTGGATCTTAACAACTGGTTCCTGCTTAATAATTCTAAGAATTGTATTTCTGATGGAACATTTAACCAGCAGCTACAACATGCCAGCAACAAAACTACTTTTCTTCCTTCTATAGTAACCAGTTTAATTTTTGTAAGAAACCTTAAGATAAAATGGGCGATGTCTACATTGCAAAAGCATGCCTTCCAGGAGGCAACCAGTGGTGGCGGCATGGTGGGTGTCGGACCATTTTTCTGTGGTGGTAGTGGTTCATCAACTGATTCCAACTCCAGTTATCAAAGCACTTTTAATGATGAAGGAATTGAGGTAGCTGGTGTGCAATTAATAGGATATGTATCTGTCATTACCCCCGCATCTCCCCTGTTAGATTCAAAAGATTACATGGTAAAAGCCAGCAATCAGTCAACTTCAGGCAATGCTACAAATACAAACACAACAACTGCAAACAGTACCACTACCGCTACTCAGCCGGCGATGAGTGGTGTCCCTCAGTAATTTACCTTATGGCCAGTGTACCCCCTACACTGGCCATTAAAAATCATCATCATGGCTATAGACGATTTAATTCAGAATATTCACCAGTTTTTTATAACGCAATATGGCAACAGCGCTGGTCAATCGCAAACTTTTCTGGCATTTGAACCTTTGGGTCTTATGGTGTCACCTGATGATTTTATGCACGATGGTTCCTTCAATCCCACTCTTGCCAGTCAGCAAATTTCGGTGATAGCCGATGTGGTTCCTGCTATCAGCGATACTTTCCAGCAGGATGCGTTGAATAAAATAAGCGATCAGTACGGTGCGTTGACAGGAGATGGAAATAATTTATTGGGATCAATTATGTTTTATGATAAGAACATCAATTCGGATGATAAGGATCAATATCTGGCTTTATTTGGAAATCTTAAATCCAAAGCGCAGCAGCGATTTAGCCAGTCAGCAGAACAAGCTTCCGTACTCAATCCTAATTCACAAGTAGCTGCGTGTAATGTGAATCCTGGTACCTGGTATGATAAAGACAGTCCCATCTGGCAGAAAAAGACGTTTCAGCAAAGTCAGTCACAGCCCGTTAATAATCCGACGCCCAATCAACCGAAATTTATGTGGAAACTGAATCCAAATGCGCAGACAATGTCTGATAACGCCCATATACAGCACATTCTATTAAATCATTCCATATTGTTAGATGCAAAGCAAATGAATTCACAGCCTGCAGGTACTCAATCGGGTGCTTCTGCAGTTTCATCTGATTCATTACAGACAAAGCTTTCCGCAACAGCAGCACAACCACAACCAGCGCCAGCAGCACATACCAATGTGGCGCTGCATTCTACTATTCCTCCACAAAATATAAAAGCGGTGAATACAAGGACCATTGCTGGAAATGCGCAGCTTAATCATTCCAATGCATCAGTAACACCTGCTGAAACTGCTTCAGGCACTCCTGCGATCAACAGAACCAATTACACCGTTTTTAGAAAAACACTTCCATTTACCCAGATGGTAAACCTGAACCGGATTATTGGATTAAATAACAATATAGTGAGCCAGCCGGTAAATTCTTCACAATTTACAATAGACTTTTCCTATTCGCTGGTCAATATTGAAAGAGACTGGATGTATCAGCCACTTTTTGATAAAGCAGAATTATGGTACGCACTTACCATGAAAGCCGGTGATTTCTCTACAGGAGATAATGATGCGACAAACAAAGGCCTGCTGCGATGTATTCCAAAAGCAATGATTGTAGTGAAGGATGTAACGATTACAGCAACATGGTCGGCTACAGATAAACAAATGGCATCTTCCTCTTACGGTTTTGGATGTTTTAATATTTCAGGAAGCCAGCCCATTAACAGCAACAACCAATTAATAGCTCCCGGAATTCAGATTATTGCATGGATTTGCGAAGTATTGCCCAAGTTGCCTTTGAATGATGATCCGGGATTACCACAGGCATCAACTGATCCAGGCAATCAAACGACTACATCAAATACTCAGGCTACAGCGGCTAGCGATACCAATAATATGAATACAGATTCTGATGGCAATTCAAATACCAGTAATACAACAAGCAACAATAGCAGTGGTGCCACGGGCACGAATAAACCTTAAAATAAAATCATCATGAACCCAACCAAATATTTTTTTCCAAACGGCACTGATTCTACCGGTTCACAGGACACTTCAGATGCCTCTTCCCCTACTCAGACTAATGGTTCATCAAACAACAATGACACCTCATCGGCCAACACTTCCACTGATGATAGCACGCAGCAAAATTCCCAGACGACAGGAACCGGCAATACAGATTCTGAAGGCTTCAAACTGCTCGATTCAGGTACCTGGAACAACTCAGCAAGCTTAAATTATCAGGGCGGCCAGGTAATGCATTTCCAGGTTAAAAATGTAAATGTTCTTGGAACCACTTTATCTATCAATTCAAACCTTGGAGGCAATAAATCTTTAATCATTCTGCCACAACAGACAGGTGATATCCGGTTTGATTGTTTCGGATCAGAACCAATGGGATGGACTTTTGATATATCTACCGATAGCGATGCATTTATAGTTGCCTGGAAATTATTTTCTTCCTGGATTCCGGGAGATCCGGCAAACGGATAAATAAGCCGTTTTCTTAATTACCACCACGTAAAATAAAACAACAAAATTGAAAATTCATTTATGCAAGAGAAAGATTTTATAGAATGCTCGTTTGCTAATGATACTACCAAATATATTGGAGACATAACGCATGTTGATACAAATT
>JBQCFO010000290.1:0-8495 GCA_051959055.1 Ginsengibacter sp.
AAAAGCTTCTGATACATTTTTTCTCTCTGCAATCCCACAAACATTAGTATTTTTTATGATAGAAAAAGTGGTAACACGAGCGACTCTAAACTCTTTCATTAATTGCAAAGCCGCGTCAACATCTACCAGGTTGTTATAAGATAATTCTTTGCCGTGCAATTGCTCAAAAATATCATTCATGCTTCCGAGAAAAAATCCTTTCTGGTGTGGATTTTCTCCGTAGCGTAATTCTTTTTTTGGAAGTTGAAAAGGGTTAATGAAATTGGTTTCATTAAAATAGTTGGAAATGGCAATATCATACCTTGTGCAAACATCAAAGGCTTTTCGCGCAAAATCTTTTCTTTCTTCCAAAGTTGTTTCCGCATTTTTTTCTAATAAAATATTTTCTAATTGCTGATATTCATTTTTATCTGCAATCACGAGCACGTTTTTAAAATTCTTAGCCGCCGCACGAATCATGGATGGTCCGCCAATATCAATTTTCTCTATGATTGCTGCTTCATCATTTGTTGCTGCCACTGTTTCTTCAAAGGGATATAAATCCACTACCACCAAATCAATTTCAGGAATCTTGTATTGCACCATTTCTTTCAGATCGTTTTCTACATCGCGCCTGCCCAGAAAACCACCAAACACAACCGGGTGAAGTGTTTTCACTCTGCCACCCAAAATAGAAGGATATCCGGTAAGTGATTCTACAGATACACATTTTCCACCTTTTTCCTCAATAAACTTTTGCGTTCCTCCGGTGCTGTAAATCGTAATATTTTGTTGGCTAAGTAAGGGAATAATGGATTGTAGCCCCTCTTTGTTATAGACAGAAATGAGGGCAGATTTGATTTTTTGTTGCATGATTTTTTAAAGAAAATAATCTTTTAGAGATTGATTACAAATGCACCCTGTTCAGGAACAGAATGAAACTGCAAATGTAATTCTTCGCATTCTTTTTTCCATTGTTGAATTTTCCAGGCAAAATTTGAAGCATCAAAGATGTACTTTTTGCAATTGAAAGCTAAGGCAAGATCTGCAAGATTGATTCGTGTGTTTTTTGAAAAAATAATATAATCCAGATCTACTTTTTTATCTGATGAAAATTTTATTGTTGAGTCAATCAGTAATATTCTTGAATTGTAAAATTGGTAAAAATTATTGTTGAAATCTGATGTATTTACTGGTAAAGAATTTTCTTTAATCTTAAATAAAACATGCGCTGGCTTTATATTAAAGCCATTCAATAATTTATCCTTGATAACTATGCTGTCGCCAATAAAATGAAAATTATTGCTGTCGATAAGCTCTATAGCCTGATGCATTGGAATATTATAAACAATCAATTTCTTTTGTGAATATGCATGCCAGTTATCAAAAGCGATGAAAGAAGCAAAAATTAAAGAAAAAGCAATCGCCGTTTTAAAGGCTGTTTTATTCTTTTTGATAAAGGCATACAGAAAACCGCAAACAAGTATATACATTAAAATTGTTTCAATCAATGACACTGAAACGCCCTGCCACAAAGCAAAAGGAAGGGAATCAAAAAATAAAACCGTATGATTCAAAAGCCAGATTATTCCGTAAACTGCTTTACCAAAATAAAATGCAGCGATTGAAATGGGTGAAATAAAAACAAGGATCAAACATCCCCAAAGCGCAAAGGTAGCGAGCGGAATTGCCAGCATATTTGAAAACAAAAATAATAAGGGAAGCTGGTGGAAATAATAAAAACACAAGGGAAAAGTAAAGAGTTGCGCAGATAGGGAAACTGCTGCCAACTGCCATGCTCCTTGAGTATATTTATTTTTAAAATAAAGCCAGTTGGAAATATTTTTTTGGGCAACTACAATTCCCAAAACAGCCAGATAAGAAAGCTGAAAACCAACATCCCATAAAATAAAAGGATTAAAGCACAACAATAAAAATGCTGATGCGGCCAGGGAATTATAAACTGAACTTTTTTTATTGAAAGCAGTTCCGGCAACGATAAACGAAAACATAACCGCTGCACGCAATACTGACGGGGATGCACCTGTAAGCAAAGCAAAAAGCCAGAGACAAAAAATAATCAAAACCAGACGTATGGGTTTTGCTTTCTTTATAAATGGCAATAAAGAAAATATCCAGACTAAAACGCCATAAATAATTCCCATATGGAGGCCTGATATTGCAATCAGATGAACTACTCCCGCGTTGCTGTAAGCTTGTACCAAATCTTTATCCAGATCCACTTTGTAACCTATCAATAAAGCTTTGGCAATGGAAGACTCATTATTATTGCCAAGGAATTTTTCAAGAATTGAAACTACGTTTTCACGAGTTGCATAAATAAATTGCGGCCACCATTTTTTGTTCTTTTCTTTTAATAAAATCCATTGGTTTTGCTTCAAATATGCCTGGTGAAATAACTGGTGAAAAGCTGCATATTGAGCGTAATCAAAACCGCCGGGATTGCCCGAACCTTTAATTTCAGTTAAACCTTTTTGAAAAATAATTTTATCGCCGTATTTTAATTTTCGGGAAGCAGAATCTTTGTCAAAATAAATTAAAAAATTGCCACTTGTTTTATGCTGCATTCCTTTATTTATCACGTTTTCAGCAACTGCAACTGCTTTAAAAGATTTTGCTTTTTCAACAGGAGGTTCATCGATTGTTGCAACAATAAAGCTTTGTGGCTGAAAATATTTCCCATACCAGTCCAGGTCATTTCGCGCATCTTTGCGCCAGGTTATCAAGCTCCCAAATGCGATTAAAAAAAGAAAGATTATTATTCCCTGACTTACGCGCAAACGAAAGCGAAGTGCTTCCGGTAAAAAAGAAAATAGAAGAAAACCTGTCAAAAAAATTACAGCAAACGAACTAATAACTGTGATTCCTGTTTTAAAATAAAACTGAAAAATAATTCCAGATATAACGGGAATGAGTAAACGCAGGAACGGCGCTTTTTTCCAGATAAAAATTTGATATAATTTTCTCATCAGGCAAAATCATTCTTTGAAAAATATCGCTGATTCTTTCGCAATTATCCGTTTTGTAAATTCAAATTCAGGACTGAAGATACATTTTTAATAAAATTATCGCGTATTGTTTAGATTTGTGACAGGTATCTGAACGCAAACCAAAAAATTTCTGCATTCTCTTACAAGTTTTTTATTTTTAGAAAATAAATGAAATCATATTTGAACCATTCATCACAAATGGAGTTTGATAAAGCGTATTCTTTTTTGATCAAAAAATTGGAAACGGAATTGCCTCCATATTTGCATTATCACAATGCAGGGCACACAAAAGATGTGCTGGCAGCCTCGGAACGTCTTGGTTTAACTGAAAATATTTCCGGAGATGACTTAACGATTTTAAAAACGGCAGCTTTATTTCATGATTCCGGTTTCCTGGAAACTTACAGTGATCATGAAGAAATTTCCTGCGATATGGCGAGAAAATGGCTTCCACGGTTTGGTTACAATAAAGAAGAGATCGAAAGAATCTGCGGTCTTATTTTATGCACTAAAATTCCACAGGTTGCCGATAATAAACTGGCGCAAATACTTTGCGACGCTGATTTATATTATCTCGGAACCGACAAATACTTTATAAATGCAGACAAATTATATAAAGAATTGCATGAAGCAGGTTTTGTAAAAGACCGGGATGAGTGGCGAAAGGAAGAAATAAAATTTGTAGAAGGCCAACATTATTTTACAAGGAGTGCCCAAAAAAAACTGGATGCAAAATTGAAACAGACCCTGGCACAACTCAGAGCCAGGGCTGCAACAGAGAATAAAACAGAAAAAACATTTGAGATATCAGACTGGATAAACGATGCAATGTTTTTGATTGTCGGAGTAATTTTAGCGGCATTTTCTCTAAAAGGTTTTTTGATACCGAATGGTTTTTTTGATGGCGGCATCACCGGTATTTCGCTTTTGATCCATGAAATTTATCACTTAGATATTTCTTATGTGATCATGCTTGCCAATCTTCCATTTATCATCATTTGTATTTATGCGATCAATTTTAATTATGCGCTTAAAACGTTTATCTGCATATTACTACTTGGAATCTGCTTGTATTATTTTCCGCATTATTCCATCACTTCCGATAAATTACTGGTTTCTATTTTTGGGGGATTTTTTCTTGGTGCGGGCATCGGCCTTACCATGAGAGCTGGTTGTGCTATAGATGGCATTGAAATTCTTGCTCTTTATACCTGGAAAAAAACCAGTTTCACCATCACCGAAATTATTCTCGCCATTAATATTCTCATTTTCAGCATTGCCGCTTTTCGCTTTGGGATTGAAGTAGCTTTATATTCTATGCTCACTTATTTTACCGCTACCAAGACCGTTGATTATGTGGTGGAAGGATTGGAGGCTTATGTGGGCGTTACTATTATTTCGGGCAAGAGCGAAATTATCAAAGACAGGTTGGTAAATGAGATGGGACGCGGCATTACAATTTACAAAGGCGAGCGAGGATTTCTTCCGGGCAAGTTTGAACAGCACAGTGACTGTGATATTATTTTTACAGTAATTACAAGGCTGGAAATCAGGAAATTGAAAAACCTCGTTAGTGAAATTGATCCACGCTCCTTTGTTTTTGCAAGTACTATCAAAGAAGCTTCCGGTGGAATTATCAAGAGAAGGCATATTCATTAACTGAAAAATAGGAAAATGGATTATTCATTGATTTGTTGCAGGCTTTGAGGTAAAAAAGAAATACCTGTGATTTACCATCTTATCAAAACATGCTCTCATTTTCTTAAAAATTAAATATGATTACTCATTAAACAATAAAAATATTTTCAGCAAACTTTTGACTAACCACTGACTTTTTCCCATTCACTTCTATCTCCATTGTTCCATCAAACTGCTGGCGGTTGTTCACTTTTATTTTGCTGCTTAAACCTAAACCAACTTTCACAACGTATTGAAGGAATGACGCGGTATTGTCTTTCACAGCAATCAATTTGCAGGTTTTGCCAATTTGCACTTCAGACAACGTTTTACGAACCAGTAGCTTTAATTCGCCCCTTGCATTTGGAATGGCATCACCGTGCGGGTCAATTTCAGGGTAGTTTAAAAATTTTTCCAGTTTTTCTATCAATTTCGGCGAATGAATATGCTCCAGTTGTTCGGCCACTTCGTGTATTTCATCCCAGCTGAATTCTAATTTTTCATAAAGAAAAGTTTCCCAAAGGCGATGCTTGCGGATTATTTCGATGGCTTGTTTTTTCCCAGCCGCCGTCAGCGAAATTTTCCCATATTTCACATAGCTGATCAGTTTTTTTTCTTTCAGCTTTTTGAGCATATCATTTGCTGTGGCCGGTTTTACATTGAGCGTTGCCGCCAGTTGATTAGTGCCTGCTTCAGATTTATCAGCCCTTTCCGATGTTAAATGGAACAAGGCTTTCAGATAATTTTCTTCTGTATTAGATAGCATTTCACAAATATAAAGCAGATTTATCAACAATATTTTGTTAGGTTAGTCTAACAAATATATTTTTGCTATTAAAACAATTTAAAAACAGATGAAATTGACTTTACTTTCACTCCTTTTGTTGTGTGTTACACAAGACAGGGCAAATGGACAATCAGCAAGTATTACAGGCGAAATTACTTCGGGGGGCAAACCCGTAGTAATGGCAAGTATTGATTTAGGAGGCCTTTCTGCAACTTTGTCGGATAGTGCAGGTATATATGCTTTTAACCATATTGCTGAAGGAAATTATTTGCTTAGCGCTTCCTGTATTGGGTTTGACGTTTTTAAGAAACAGGTGTCAGTTCAAGCAGGCGAGCAACTTTTACTGAACATTTCTTTAAGCGCCGCTGCATCCATGCTCAACGAAGTAGTGATAACGGGTGTTTCACGAAAAACCTTTCTTCTTGAAAGCCCGGTTTCAATTATCGCTATTTCCACTAAAAAAATTGAGAAGGGACATCAATCCAATATCATAGATGTATTGGTAAAAAACGCTCCCGGATTAAACGCCATGAAAACAGGGCCTAATATTTCTAAGCCATTTATTCGCGGGCTGGGGTACAATCGTGTTCTGACTTTGTATGATGGCATCAGGCAGGAAGGCCAGCAGTGGGGCGATGAGCACGGACTTGAAGTTGATGATTATAATATTTCGCGCGCAGAAGTGATAAAAGGGCCGGCCAGTTTGATGTATGGGTCTGATGCTTTGGCGGGTGTGGTCAGCTTGTTTCCATTTATCCCGGATAATGAAGATGGTAAATTTCATGGAAAACTTATAGGCGAATATCAATCAAATAATAATTTGATTGGAAATGGTTTGCGGCTTGATTACAGCAACCGCAATTTTTTATTTGCACTTCACAGCTCATACCGGCTTTCAAAAAATTACCGCAATGCCATTGACGGAAGGATTTACAATACCAATTATGACGTAAAAAATTTATCTGCATTAATTGGTTTCAAAAATGATAAAGGTTATTCGCACCTTAATTTTACTGTTTATGATAACGTACAAGGAATTCCCGATGGCAGCCGTGATTCACTAACGAGAAAGTTTACCAGGCAAATTCTGGAAGGTGATGATGATAATATAAAAGATCGTCCATTTGTATCTCACGCTGAATTAAATTCTTATAAACCCTCTCCGCTTCATCAGCATATTCAACATTATAGGCTGTATTCCCATAATTTTTATCAGGTGGGAAATGGAGAAATTGATGTTATAGTGGCCTTGCAGCAAAATATTCGAAGGGAATTCAATCATCCGACCATGCCCGAACAAGCGGGAATGTATGTGCGGTTGAATACCTTGAATTATGGTTTGAGATACAACGCCCCGAAATTTGCAAAAATCGAAACAAGCATCGGTATCAATGGAATGTTCCAAAATAACAAAAGCATGGATGCGACTGATTTTCCCATTCCAGATTACCATTTGCGTGATGGTGGATTATATGTGAATGGAAAATGGAAAAACAATAACTGGAGCATGAGCGGAGGAATCCGTTATGATTTGAGACAGGTGAAATGGAATAATTTTTATGTGGGTATCAATCCGAAAACCGGGTTTGATGTTCATGTTTTAGCATCTGCAAACGAAGCTGATTTACAATTTTCAGCTTATAAAAAAACTTTCCACGGGCTTTCCGGAAGCGCCGGTTTCACCTTTCAGCCAACAAAGCAAATCACTTTTAAAGCCAATATCGGTCAGGGATACAGGTCGCCCAACATAACTGAGATGGCAGCGAACGGCCTCGATCCGGGTGCACATATTATTTATCTGGGCAATAGGAATTTTACGCCGGAATTTTCAATGCAGGAAGATATCGGAGTATCTGCCCGGTTCAAAAACTTTTCTACTGATATCAGCTTATTCAATAATAATATTAAAAACTACATTTACCTTACCATGCTTGCCAATGAAAACGGATTGCCAATCATGGATTCGCAAGGCAATAAGACCTATCAGTATCAGCAGGCATCAGCACAGCTTTATGGAATGGAAACATCCTTTTCCCTCCATCCGCAAAAATGGAGCGGGTTCAATTTTGACAACAGTATGGCAGTGGTTTATGGCTTCAACCGCAAAAGCATTTACAAAGGCAAGGGCAATAATGGTTTGTATTTGCCTTTGATTCCACCCTTCAAGTTGTTGAGCAGTATTGAGCAGGCAATTAACCTGAAGTCTAAAATATATTCTTCTATTATCCCCAGAGTTGAGTTGGAATTTTCAGCAAAACAAAACCGGTATTTTGGATTGAAAGATACAGAAACAGTAACTGAAGGTTACGCCTTGTTCAACACAGGTATTGCTTTCGAAATAAAATATTCTCAAAGTAATTCAATCGAATTTCAATTCCAGGTAAACAATCTGTTTGATAAAGTATATCAATCAAACCTGAACAGGCTCAAATATTTTGAATATTACACAGAATCAACGAATGCCCGTTCCGGGATATACAACATGGGAAGAAATGTTTGTTTGAAACTACTTTTTCCTTTCTGAATACCATTGATTGAATACTGCGATGCAATCTGAAACATCAGGATTTGTTTGTTTGATAGAGGGCGTGAGCAATTAGCACATTAGCACATTCGCTAATTAATTATATTTGCACCAATTTAAAAAAAACTTCATGTCAGTATTAGTCAATAAAAATTCGAAGGTTTTAGTACAGGGATTTACAGGAACGGAAGGTACATTTCACGCTACCCAAATGATTGAATATGGAACAAAGGTAGTTGGCGGCGTAACACCCAATAAAGGCGGAACGACACATCTTGACAGGCCGGTTTTTAATACAGTGGAAGAAGCCGTAAAAGAAACAGGCGCCGATGTAAGTATCATATTTGTGCCACCGGCTTTTGCTGCAGATGCCATCATGGAGGCGGCCGATGCTAAAATTGCCTTGATTGTTTGTATTACAGAAGGAATTCCTGTGCAGGACATGGTGAAAGTTAAAAATTATTTATTGGATACCAATTCCAGGTTAATTGGACCAAATTGCCCTGGAGTTATTACA
>JBQCFO010000291.1:0-3245 GCA_051959055.1 Ginsengibacter sp.
AACTTGTATTAACATTGTTATTGTGTTTGTACGTTATATCAACCAATGCACAACATAACGATACACTCGAAATTCAACGAAATAAAAACGGGAATGTAACCTATGCACCAGATTGGGTGGGCGTTTTCGATGAAAGATAAAAAAAATAAGGATCTTCATTATTTCTTGCTTTGCTGCTTCTTTTCCCCGGTACGTTTTACAGTATTCTTAATGTATTTAATCCAGGTATTTACAAAATAAGCATTGTTCTCGTTATTGATTCTTGCATCAACCAAATGCATGGAAACCTTTATTCCATCGCATGTAGAAGTAAGCACATAATCCAATCTTTCACCATTAGCGAGCGGAAATGCGTCACCGGTGAATTTGGTGCACCCCATCTCGTACTGTTTAGCCTGACCGGCAATTTTTTTCGAAGACAATCGCTTTGCTATCTCATCCAAAGCCTGGATAAACCTGCCAAGTTCTTTTTTCTCTACAGGAAAAAATCCTTTAAATTTTTCGGAAACAGAAATTTGATTACTATAAAATCCGGGTTTGGACATCGTCTTATCAAGCAAAATATATTTTTGCGCCTGGCTGTGACTCGCCAGGAAAATGAAAATAAAAATGTAGATATATTTCATAAAAAAATCAACTCGCTGTTTTGAACCATTATTTGTATTCACCAAAAACTTTTCGCAGGGCATCAGATATTTCGCCAAGTGTACAGTAATTTTCTACTGCATTAATGACAACAGGCATTAAATTCTGGTTATTTGCTGCATGCTCCTCAATTTTTTGCAAACAAATTTTCACTTTTTGATTGTCTCTTTTTTCTCTCAAAGCTTTTATCTTATTTATCTGCACCTGCCTGATATTATCGTCAATTTTGAAAGGAGGAGGCAAAATTTCCTTGTCTGAAATAAACGAATTAACGCCAACAATTATTTTATCTTTTGTTTCAATGTTTCTCTGATAATGGTAAGCGCTTTCAGCAATTTCATTTTGCATAAACCCTTCTTCAATCGCTTTCACACTTCCGCCCATCGAATCAATTGCATCAATCAGCTCCCATGCTTTTTGCGCTACTTCATCGGTAAGTTTTTCTACAAAATAACTTCCTGCCAGAGGATCAACAGTATCTGCAACGCCACTCTCAAAAGCCACAATTTGTTGCGTTCTCAAAGCGATTTGCGCAGCTTCCTCTGTGGGTAAACTGAGCGCTTCATCATAGCCATTTGTATGCAAACTTTGTGTACCGCCAAGAACTGCCGCAAGTGTTTGAAGAGTAACGCGGCTAATATTATTTAAAGGTTGTTGTGCAGTAAGGGTGCTACCACCCGTTTGCGTATGAAAGCGCATCATCATGGCTTTTTCATCGGTTGCACCCAGGTCTTTCATTATTTTTGCCCACATTTTTCTGGCAGCACGAAACTTTGCCACTTCCTGGAAAAGATTGTTGTGCGAATTAAAAAAGAAAGACAATCTTTTTCCAAAAACATTAATGTCTAATCCCTTCTCCAAAGCTGCTTTTACATACGCTTTTCCATTGCTTAAAGTAAAAGCAATTTCCTGAGCCGCAGTACTTCCGGCCTCACGGATATGGTAACCGGAAATAGAAATGGTATTCCATTTTGGAAGTTCTTTGCTGCACCATTCAAAAATATCAGTGATGATCCGCATAGACGGTTTTGGCGGATAAATGTACGTGCCACGGGCTGCATATTCTTTCAAAATATCATTTTGAGTGGTTCCCTGCAAATGCTTCAGATCAGCCCCTTGCTTTTTGGCTATCGCTACATAAAAAGCGAGTAAAATAAATGCAGTGGAATTGATAGTCATGGAAGTGGAAACATCTTTCAATTTTATTCCCGCGAATAACGCTTCCATGTCTTCTATTGAATCAATTGCCACACCAGCTTTTCCTACCTCCCCTTCTGCCAGGGGATGGTCGCTGTCGTAGCCGATTTGGGTCGGAAGATCGAACGCAACACTCAGGCCGCTCACACCTTGTGAAATTAAATAATGATATCGCTTATTGCTTTCTTCTGCAGTACTGAAACCAGAATATTGACGCATGGTCCACAGTTTGCCACGATACATATCCTCTTTTACACCGCGGGTAAATGGAAACTTTCCGGGCATTTCATCAGAAATATCTTCCGGCAAATCTTCCTCACGATATACTTCTTTAATTTCTATTCCAGAATCAGTTATTTTTTTCATTTTCAATTTGTCATTATCACATTTTCACATTTTCCCATTTCACAATATCACATCAATTTCTTTGCCTCAAAATTTATTGCCTCCAACACGATATTATGCAGCGAAGCATTGGAATTATTGATTAAATAATCAACGATGTGTTTATTCAGATCCATGCCGGAAGCCTGGGCAGGTAGCGTGGAAGCAAGTTGATTGATGATATAAATGTTTTGTTCTTTTAAATTATTTACCGCACGCCAAACTTCGGGTGAAACATAAATTTGCTGACTGATATTATAATCGTATTCCTGTTTAATGGAATCGATGAGCGCCATTTGCATTTGTCTGCATGACAATCCGGAATTTGTATTTCTGGACAACAAATTCTGCAGTGCAATTCTTTCTGTCAATAATGTAATTCTTTCATAAGCCTGCAGGCGCAATTTCAATATATCGGGTTCATTACTTTTTCTCTCTCCCAGCTCTTTTTTCATTGCAGAAAACTCGGTAAGAATCCATACAAAAGCTAGCAGCAAAACAAGAAAAAGAATAATAATAATCGTTTCAAATGTTGACATTGTAAAATTTATTTAGCAAAAATAATCATTACTTTAGTAAAGGTGTAATTTCCAATCACCCAGTTTCTTTAATGTATTAAACGTTAATTGATATAATTTAGCATAATGGCTGATGAGAAAAATTTACCCTCTTTTTATACAGGATTTATCAAGTTATTTTCAGGATTGGCCATAGTGCAGGTTTTGAATTTGCTTTTTTCTCTAATCCTGCCAAGATATTATTCTCCGGCCGATTATGCTTTTTTGGGCATTTTTACATCAATCGTTTTCATACTTCTTGAAATCATTACTTTAAAACTTGAGGTAACAGTTTTTTTTCCAAAAGAAGATGAACAGGCTTTGGAAATTGTTCATTGCATCTTTTTCATCTGCTTCTGTTTTACCATCATTATCCTTGCTGTAAGTTTTGTAATTTCTTATTTCTTTAATCCTTTGTATCTCCTGCTGCCATTCAGTTTAATGGTTTATGGACTTGTATTG
>JBQCFO010000292.1:0-2263 GCA_051959055.1 Ginsengibacter sp.
AATATCTTTTTCATAAAAAATAATTAGATTCCTTAAAATTAAAGAAATACCGATAGCCAAATAAAAGGGCACAAGAATTAATAATTTAGTAACCTGCAAATGAATCAATGCACAAAATAATTATTCCTCAGCCAGATATGATGGATGTGATTCACGTCACACAAATGATCATGGATAATCAGTGTAAATCTGTACGATCTGTTGCAGGAATTGAATTCCTCCTGCTTCGGTCTTACAAAAAAATAGAAAAATTGTTTTTTGTTTGCCTGCTGTAATGACCACATTCTATCAATCGTATTTTTCTAATAAAGCTTTAATATCTTGTCGTAGGTTTATTTAATGCTAACGCAACCATCCGGCTTTTCTGAATTTCTAGCTGCCGGCAAATGGAGCATTGACCAGCACAAAGGGCCTTTAAATGCATTGGGGCAAACCTTTCAGGCAAATGCAGGATTTAAATCCTCGTTATTCAGGAAAGAGGCGGGTGGTGTATTCTCACTTACTTATAACTGAAGCATGAAAGCACTTGAATACGAAGGTATTGATTTAACTCATCCTCATATCTCTTTTCAGCAATGGCCTGCGGCCCCGCAGCTTGCGCAAGTGAACATTGCTGTTGACAGAAATATCAACAGCAGCGTTGTAAATACGCCCTATCAGGCAAGAAAATCAGCATACCAATATCCTGAAGATTTCACAATACGTTTCTGTGTTGTGAAGTCAACATGCACAAGACCAAACCGGGGATAATACCCCTCAGCCCATTCAAAATTATCAAGGAATGTCCATATAAAATAGCCGGTAACATTTACTCCTTCACGCTTTGCATGCAATACTTGTTCAATATTTTTTTTCAAATAATTTATTCTATTGGGATCATCTACTTCGCCGTTTTTCACTTCGTCATGAAAAGCGGCTCCATTTTCTGTAATTATCAGCTCCGGGATATTTTTATAGACGCTGTATTTCTTTAAAATCTGATACATAGATTCAGGATATACTTCCCAATTCATTAAGGTAGTTTCTACGTTACGCTTGTTTGCCTTTATTATTTTTGCACCTACGAAAGGCACCCAACCAGAATACCGGACTATTTCGCGTGTATAATTTTGTATGCCAATAAAATCCATATTAAATGCAAGGTTTTTTTCATCATCCTGCTGTATAAATTTTTCAATTCTTTTTAAAATGGGCACATCCTGGGTTGGATAACCCAATCCCAGCAAGGGTTCTATAAACAAACGATTAAGAAGCGCATCTACTTTTTTTGCTGCGATATTGTCCTTTTCATTGTTTCTGAAAGGTTCAATATACGAACATGAAAACGTAGTTCCTACTTTACTGTTTTCCTGCATTGATTTTATGATTCGCGCTCCACACGATTGTGCCAAAGCAGCGTGATGAGTAGCTGCTAAAAGATTATTCAATCCTTTTTTTCCCGGTGCGTGCACGCCAAAAAAATAGCCTGCGCCACAGAATACCATCGGCTCATTGAGAACCATCCAGTTGTTAACACGGTCGCCAAAATGAGATACGCAGGTATCAACATAATTTCCAAACCATTGAATAATATCACGGTTCACCCAACCTCCTTTTTTTTCAAGCTCATAAGGAAGATCCCAATGATAAAGTGTTATCCAGGGTGTAATGCCAAGCTCAAGCGAAAAATCTATGAGGCGGTTATAGAAGTCTATTCCATCTTTATTTACATTCCCGGTGCCATTAGGGAAAATGCGGCTCCATGAAATAGAAAAGCGATGATTTGGAATGTTGAGCCTGCTCATGAGGCAGATGTCTTCTGGGAAGCGATTGTAAAAATCGCAGGTAACATCAGCATTTTGATTTTGAAATATTTTATTTTTTTGTTTTACAAAAATATCCCAAATGGATTTTCCTTTTGAATGAAGATTATGTCCTCCTTCTATCTGGTAGGCGGCGGTAGAAACTCCCCAGGTAAAATCTTTACCAAAATCATCTTTGCTCAGCGACATCGTTAATTCAGATTTTTAGGCAGATTATTTCCTGTAATTCCTTTTCTTAATTTTTTGTAGGAATAAGGAATAGTGCCAAGCTCTACCCGGTAGATATCCCGGGTAGAATTATAATGCTCAAAAATTTCATCTATGATCTTTCCTGTTATGTCTGGAAAATCAACCGGAATTGTTTTACCAGATTTTGTCCATTTTTCAATTTTCTTTATATGGGAAGGCCGTAATTTTTTCAAAACCGTCACACACATTTTCTTAAGCGCTGCCGCATTGCA
>JBQCFO010000293.1:0-4191 GCA_051959055.1 Ginsengibacter sp.
CATAAGAAGATTTCTCTACAATTAACTGGTAGAAATTAAGGATGATAATAATCGCATAAATAAAGATTACTGCCATCATGTTGATGCTCAGATGCATGCGAAACCTTCCGGAATCAAGCATCTTATGTAAAGGATAATACCTGTGGTTTTGTAAAAGAAAAATCGCGTATAAGATATAAAAACACGTAATAAAACAGGCAATAAATCCGGTTGGATACCGCAACCATTTCCATTTACTTTTTGCAAATAATGAATCGAAAAGCACGATCAGATAATAAACTGCCAAACAAAAAATAGTTTCGGCAATAATGGTGATGAAGATATCTTTTAAATAATTGAGAAATTTTGTTTCCCGGTCTATATAGGAAATAATAGATTGAAAAATAACGCTGATGATACACATCAGTCCAATAACAATCTGCAGTACAGGTAATTTGTTGTGCGGTATTTCTTTGGGTGAATTCATGCAGTTATTAATGGGATTCTGATGGTTTTTTGCTGGAAGTAATCGTCTTCCAAAATCCTAATCTCTTTTGAAATGTGCCGGTAATTTTCTAACAAGGCTGAAAATTGATTTTCTGTTTTATCCTTTTGTATTTCTTTTGGCTGATTAGAATAACGGATAAACAAAAAACGGTTTTTAATCGTAACTACTATCTTCAAAGGCCTGGAAACAGACATCGTATTGTTTCCAATGATTTCTTCCAAAACAATGAGTAAAGTGTGTGGCAATAAAAAGTAATTTTCTGAAGTGAAGGAATCTTCTTTTTCAATTACGAGTTTATTCCCATAACGCTGAAATACGAGGAATTGAAAGTGATCAAGAAATTCCATTTCCTTCGATATTTCAACGGCTTCAATATCCCGTTGATCCAAAAGATAGCGGTATGTCCTGGCCAGTTTATCAATAAATATTTCCGCTTTTTCTGCATCTGCATGTATCAAAGAAGTAAGCACACTCAGGCTATTGAATAAGAAATGCGGGTTCAACTGATTTTTTAATGCCTCAAACTGTGTTTGGGTAAATTCTTTTTGCAATTTTAAAATCTCGACCTTCTTTTGCTGAAGGCTTTTTAAAATCCTGAACCCGGTAATCAAAATATAAATAATCAGAATTAGTACCTGTGAAACAATTGCCAGGTTATGAAGTTTTATCTCCAATTCTTCTGCGTTTTCTTCAGGCACGACTACAAATTTGACAAAAAGAAAATGGAAAAACTGGTTGATGGCAAAACCAACAATTACTACAAAGAGAATTTCATAAACATATCTTTTGATAGAAAACGCAATTCCGAATTTTTTATCAAAATACTGAATCACATAATACACAAAATACATGGTAAAAATCATCTGTACTATGATGAGCCAGCTTTCCCTCATTAAATCGGGGTGATTCCAATTGGAAGAAAAGTGGCCTGTATTCACAAAATTGAGCGTGGTCAATAAAATCAAAAAAAGGAAGCAACCGGTTAAGGGAAGCCACAAATGGATACTTTTAAAAAAAGCAGGTATGTTGCGTACAGTTTTCATATCAGAGATTCTAAAGATCATGAAATATAATAATTCTCATCACGTAATATCTGATGAATGACGGATTTCCCTGGTTGAAGGCCGAATGCTGAAGACTGAAAGCTGAAGGCCGATGCTACCCGGTCGGGACGCTTGCCTTCGGCGGCCCGAATGTTCGGACTGAACGACAGCTTCGCGTTGAAGGTTGGATGTTGAAAGCTGAAGGCGGAATAAACGCCACTTCTTATTTATCAAAGGGAACGATTATTTATCTTTACCGCAAAAAATAATTCTGAAACTCTCTAATCTATATAAACGCACCCAATCCTTTTCTCCCAAGCTTTACTGGAAAGAAATACTGGGACTTTTAATGATCCTGCTCGCATTTGTATTTTTCAGAAGCGAGCGAAAAGAACTAAGCCAGATAATCCCCAACATGGAAAGCGCCAATCCGTGGTGGATTCTTACAGGCATCGGCGTTACCCTTCTGTATGTTTTTTTACAAAGTGGAATCTATGTCAGTAGTTTTTCATCCATTGGTTTGCGCCTAAAATGGCTCGATGCTTTTGAGCTTTTTCTAAAAAGGAATTTTTTAAGTATTTTTTTACCGGCCGGTGGAGTAAGCGCTTTGGCCTATACACCTTCACAATTAAGAAAAAGAGGTTTTAATAAAACACAAATAGGGCAAGCAAGCGGTTTGTATGGCTTTGCCGGGTTGTCTACTGTATTTATCGTGGGGCTTCCGGTACTGGTGCTGCTCACTTTATCACCCAACCGGCAATTTAAGAGCGCATGGGTCGGATTAATATTTGTGGTTCTTATCATGATTGGGCTGATATGGCTTGCAAAATCCTTAAAAGAGAAGAATAAATTATACCGGTTCATAGAGCGGAAATTTCCCAAAGCCTCACCGGTTATAGATGAGTTGTTTGCAGCGAATGTGCAGCAAAAAAAATATGCCGGCGCTATCGGGTTTTCAATAGGAGTGGAACTCAGCGGTATGGCTTCTATTTATATCGCCATGGTGGCGCTTGGGCTTCCTACATCCCTGCTTGGGGCGGCAGTAGGCTATATGGTTACCGTTTTGCTGATGGTAGCTTCGCCTTTTTTGCGTGGCCTTGGCGCCATCGAAATGTCGCTGGTTTATATTCTCGAAATGTATGGCTATTCTACAGTTCAGGCATTGTCTATCACGATTCTATACCGTGTATTTGAATTCTGGCTGCCGATGTTATTTGGCATTCTCGCTTTTGCATGGAGAGGCCGGCAATTGTTTATCCGCATAGCTCCCGCGCTTCTCATCTTTGGTTTGGGAATTATCAACATTATTTCTGTGGTAAAGCCGCCATCACATCCACGGCTTAAATTATTGCGCCAATTTCTTCCATTGGATGCGATTAATGCTTCCAATGCGCTCGTTCTTTTTATCGGACTGGTGCTTCTGATTACATCGGCTTACATGTTCAAGGGATTAAAAAATGCCTGGCGTTTGGCGATCCTGTTATCCGTATTATCACTTATAGGAAATCTGACAAAAGCCCTTGATTATTATGAAGCTGTTTTTGCGGCTTTCACCCTTGTGTTGTTATTATTAAGCAGGAAACAATACCTCATCCAAAGTAACCTGAAATTGGTACGTGTTGGGTTGCTATCTGTCGTAATCGTTTTTTTGTCGGTACTGATTTTTGGTTTTGTCAGTTTTTATTTTATCAATCCACGCGCTTTTGGTATCGATTTTACCTGGAAACAATCCATCCGGTATTCGTTTGAGTTTTTTTTAATGAATGGCAGCGAGGAGATACAACCTCATACGCCGGTCGGGCACCAGTTTCTGTGGTTCTTTCAGTTACTCGGTTATTTCAGCTGGGCGTTCCTGTTGTTTACCCTCATCAAGCCATATATCAGGGTTCAGCCGGCGAGCGGATCAGGCAGGGAAAGAGCTAAATTTTTATTGAGTGAGTATGGAAATTCTGCCATCGATTATTTCAAAATTTCAAAAGATAAGCTGCTTTTCTTTTCGGAAATATGCGATGGTTTTTTATCGTATCGCATAGCCAATGGATTTGCGATCGTATTGGAAGAACCGGTGTGTGCCGAAGAAAACAAACCTGAAATATTAGCAGAGTTTTATAATCAATGCCGGAAAATGGGTTTAAAAGTTGCATTCTACCGTGTGGATGAAAACAGTATTATGTGGTTTAATGAACTGCGCAAGAAAAAAATACTTATCGGGCAGGAAGCCATATTGGATGCAGAAAATTTTACTATGGAAGGAAGAAACAAAAAATCGTTACGGAATGCAATGAACAGCCTGCAGAAGAAAGGATTTGTTACCAGGATTTACCGGCACCCACTTGCCCCGGAACTGGTGGCGGAACTTCAAAAAATATCGGACGAGTGGCTCGCCTATTATGGAAAGGATGAACAAATTTTTTCCCAGGGGATGTTTCATGCGGAAGAAATTGCACAGCAGGATGTAATTACATCCGAAGATGCGGAAGGCAAAATTGTGGCTTTCTTAAATATTATTCCTGATTACGCGCCCGAAGAATGTACCTATGATCTGATTCGCAAAACAGGCGCCGCGCCGGGAGGATGTATGGATGCGCTGATCATCAAAATGGCGGACTATGCAAAAGAAAATAAATGTAAATACATCAATCTTGGATTAGTACCCATGAC
>JBQCFO010000294.1:0-7708 GCA_051959055.1 Ginsengibacter sp.
GAATGATGAAGGCCGCCGTACGACTCCCTCTGTTGTAGCTTTTTTAAAGAACGGTGAACGGAAAGTGGGTGATCCGGCGAAACGTCAGGCGATTACCAATCCTACAAATACCATCATGAGTGTGAAACGCTTTATGGGGCATAAATGGAATGAAGTAACGACGGAAGCTTCACACCAGAGTTATAAATTAGTCAAGGGCGATAATGATACCATTCGTATTGATATAGAAGGAAGACAATATACTCCCCAGGAAATTTCTGCAATGATACTTCAGAAGATGAAAAAAATTGCTGAAGATTATCTTGGCCAGGAAGTAACAGAAGCGGTTATTACCGTGCCGGCATATTTTAATGACAGCCAGAGACAAGCCACAAAAGAAGCCGGAGAAATTGCCGGATTAAAAGTGCGCCGTATTATAAATGAACCTACAGCTGCGGCTTTGGCTTATGGGCTCGACAAGAAAAACGTTGATCAGAAAGTAGCGGTTTTTGATTTGGGAGGTGGTACTTCTGATATATCTATCCTCGAATTGGGTGAAGGTGTATTTGAAGTAAAATCTACAAATGGAGATACCCATCTTGGTGGAGATGATTTTGACAAAGTGGTTATGGATTGGCTTGCAGGTGAATTTAAGAAAGATGAAGGTATTGATCTTCATAAAGATCCGATGAGCTGGCAGCGTTTGAAAGAAGCCGCCGAAAAAGCGAAGATTGAATTATCCTCTTCTACAGAAACTGAAATCAACCTTCCTTATATTACCGCAGTGGATGGAGTTCCAAAGCATTTGGTGAAAAAACTGACCCGGGCTCATTTTGAAAAATTAGCAGATGAACTTTTTTCACGGTGTTTGAAACCTTGTGAGGCAGCATTAAAGGATGCAGGATTAAGTAAAAATGACATTAATGAAGTAATTCTTGTTGGCGGTTCTACACGTATTCCTAAGGTACAGGAAATCGTAGAAAATTTCTTTGGTAAAAAACCTCATAAAGGGGTAAATCCTGATGAAGTGGTTGCAATTGGCGCCGCAATTCAGGGTGGTGTTTTGACAGGAGAAGTTAAAGACGTTTTATTGCTGGATGTTACCCCGCTTTCTTTGGGTATCGAAACAATGGGTGGAGTAATGACACGGTTAATTGACAGCAACACAACTATTCCAACAAAGAAAACCGAGGTTTTTTCTACGGCGAGCGATAATCAGCCTGGCGTACAGATTCATGTTTTGCAGGGAGAGCGTCCGATGGCTTCTCAAAATAAAAGCTTAGGAACTTTTAATCTGGATGGAATTCCACCGGCTCCCCGCGGTGTGCCACAGGTGGAAGTAACTTTTGATATTGATGCCAACGGTATTTTGAACGTTTCTGCAAAAGACAAAGGAACCGGAAAATCACATAATATTCGTATAGAAGCTGGTAGCGGTCTTAGCAAAGAAGAGATTGAAAAAATGAAGAACGAGGCAAAAGCCAATGAAGCAGCAGATAAAGCAGAAAGAGAAAAAATTGACAAACTGAACCAGGCAGATAGTTTAATCTTCCAGACAGAAAAACAGTTGAAAGAATATGGCGATAAAATTTCTGCTGATAAAAAAGCTCCGATTGAAACAGCATTGCAAAAACTGAAAGAAGCGCATAAAACACAAGATATAGCTGCGGTTGATTCATCTCTTGCAGAATTAAATAATGCATGGACTGCAGCAAGCGAAGAGATGTATAAAGCAACACAGGGACAAGGCGCTCCTGGTGGCGACGGGCAGGCAAATGCACAGCAGCAACAGGAAAATGCTCAATCAAGTGCCGGCGGCGACAATGTTACCGATGCTGAGTTTGAAGAAGTAAAATAAATTGGTTGTTGAATGAATAAAAAGGTTGTTCGAAAGAGCAGCCTTTTTTTTGTTACAGGAATTCCGCTGCGGTTGGTGTCCTTACCAACCGGAAAACAAATTACCTTTGATCCATAATGAAGCACTTAAAATCTCTTAATAAATATTTCTGGAAATATAAATGGCTGTTTTTTTTGGGAATGGTATTTATTGTTCTCTCAAATTATTTCCGGATACTGGCGCCGCAGGTTACCAAATATGTGTTAAACACAGTTGAAGTAAGCCTGAACCCCAATAAGACGCCTGTAGCTACTGCAGCTTCCACTAATTATGATCCGCTGGTAACTGTTTTTTTAAATCAATTAAGCCACGAAAATGCCTCCTATAAGGCAAAAATTCTCTATTCAGGCCTGATATTATTAATTCTCGCCCTCATCAGCGGAGGATTTATGTTTCTGATGCGACAAACGATTATTGTAATGAGCCGGCATATTGAGTATGAGCAAAAGAATGAAATTTTTAAACACTACCAACAATTGGATATCCAGTTTTATAAAACTCATAATACCGGTGATTTAATGAACCGTATTTCTGAGGATGTAAGCCGTGTAAGAATGTTTGTCGGGCCGGCAATTATGTATCTGATCAACCTCGCTGCCACCATTGGTTTTTCAGTTACTTACATGATGAATGAAAATAAAGAACTTACCCTTTATGTACTCGCTCCCTTGCCCATCCTTGCTTTTACCATTTATTATGTAAATACGATCATCAACCGGAAAGCTGATAAAATACAGGCTTTACTATCTGATCTTACTACCAATGCACAGGAATCTTATTCAGGAATCCGTGTGATAAAATCTTTTGTACAGGAAAAAGCCATGCTTGGTTTTTTTGATAAAAACAGTGAAGATTACAGAACCCATTCGATTTCTCTTGCAAAAACTGAGGCAATTTATTTTCCGTCTATGGGTTTATTGATTGGACTAAGTACCTTGTTAACCATTATGATTGGTGGCATTTATGTGATCAACGGAAGCATTAGCATCGGCGTTATTGGCGAATTTATCATGTACGTGTTGCTACTTACTTTTCCTGTGAGTGCCATAGGCTGGACGGCAAGTATGATACAAAGAGCAGCAACATCCCAAAGGCGTATCAATGAATTTTTGCACACACAGCCTTCGATTCAGAACAAAAAAAATGCGAAAGAAATTCATTTAAAAGGAAATATAAAATTTCAAAATGTCGATTTTGTTTATCCTCATACCGGAATTCATGCCATTAAAAACTTTTCATTAAATATACGTAAAGGAGAAAAAATAGCCATCATTGGTAAAACAGGATCAGGAAAATCCACGATTGCTCAGTTGATGTTAAGAATGTATGATCCGCAGAGTGGAAATATATTGTATGATGGTATAAACATTAAGGATATTGATTTAAAATGCTTGCGCGCGCAAATAAGTTATGTGCCACAGGATGTATTTTTATTCAGCGATTCTGTCAAAAATAATATTGGCTTTGCCTTGCAAAAACCTGAAAAGGAAAAAGTAATGGCTGCAGCTAAAAATGCGGTTGTAGATAGGGAAATTGAATCGTTTCCTGAAGAATATGATACCCTAATAGGGGAGCGGGGAGTTACTCTTAGCGGTGGGCAGAAACAAAGAATTTCTATTGCCCGGGCGTTGATCAAAGATCATGAAATTACGGTCTTTGATGATTGTCTGAGCGCTGTAGATGCAAAAACAGAAAATGAAATCATAGCACATTTGTATGAATACCTGCACAAAAAAACTGCTGTGATTATTACGCACCGTATTTTTTCTTTATTTAATTTTGATAAAATAATTTTGCTCGAGGATGGTGCTATTGCAGAAGAAGGAACGCATCAATCGCTTCTTGATAAAAACGGATTATATGCCGAAATGTACCGTCATCAGCAGGAACAGGAGCGGCATTCGGGGATTAGAAATTAAGAATTAAGAATTGAGAATTGTGAATAGTGAATTGTGAATAGTGAGTTGTAAAAGAACAATCTGAAAACTAAGAACTAAGAACCGGCGTATTTATTTTGTCAATTGAAAAACAATTTTATCTTTGCCTCTCCTAAAAAGTTATTTTTAAATCAATAAAAAAAATTAAAAAGTGGCGTACGAAAATAATGATAAAAAGATGGAAAGTGTTTACAGTCAGCGCATCAGGGCAGGCAAGCGGCGGACTTATTTCTTTGACGTAAGAGAAACACGTGGTAATGATTATTATTTAACCATCACTGAAAGCAGGAAAAAATTTAATGAAGATGGATATGATCGTCATAAAATTTTCCTGTACAAAGAAGATTTTAATAAATTTTTAAAAGGAATGACGGAGGCAATAGATTACGTAAAAACAGACCTCATGCCTGATTTTGATTTCGACGCTTTCAATCATGAGAATTCTGAGAATTACGAAGGAAATAATTACGCAGAGAAAAAAGAACCTGAAACGGAACAAAAACCAGAAGAAGGACAACAGGATCAAAGTACTGAAGCTACTAAAGCTTCCAGTGAAACAGTTGCGAACACCGAAAAACCTGAAACCGAAACACCGGATGAACCTTCAAATCCGATACAGCACGAAGAAGTAGATAAATGGTAAAATAATATTTCTAAAAACACTTTGAAGAATCCCTGCATTTTTTTGCAGGGATTTTTTTAGGTTTATACGTCACATATAGGTCAAATTCAATATTTTGATGTGGAGATTAATAAAATTATCAGGTAGTATCTGCCAAATCAAAAATTCACATTATTTCTTGGTTTACTGAATCAGTTTATAAACAACCGTGAAAGCTTAATCCATGGTTATCAGTCAAAAAAATGTCTTGTGATCATGCCGTTAAACAAAAAAAAACACGCTTTATTTCTTATTCGGCACAAATGGAATTGAATCACGTTTGGAAGCATTTGGCATGGGCTCTGGTTTCATCTTATTAATGCCTGAAACAGGCATCGTTGAGTTAAAATTCGGAACAAGGCAACGCATTTTATCCACTTGCGATTCGTATACTTTACCTTTTTCATTCTCAAATAGAAATTTATACTTCGAGCGAGTCAAAATTGGGTTATTAAAAACAAGAACGGAATCTTTGTATATTTTCATATCACTTGCTTTGCCGTTAACCTGACCATTTGCTGTAAAATAAATAAGGATGATAAATATGGAAAATGTTAGTTGCTTCATGCTAAAAATTTTAAAAGAAGATTATTAAAAAAATCAAGGCAAACTAAAATTACATATTTTCTTTTTTATTAAATCTTTTTTGTGATTAAATATCCTGCAATTAGATATCAACGATTCTAAATACTTGAGTGCCGTAATAATTCCAATAATAAAATAATTCAATAATTTATCTTACTCATTCACCAACTTTTTATACTCATTTATCAACCCATTTGTTGAAGAATCATGGGAAGTGATCTTTTCATAGTTTTCCAGTTCCGGTAAAATCTCTTTTGCCAGCTTTTTGCCCAATTCTACACCCCATTGATCAAAACTGTAAATATTCCAAATCACTCCCTGAACAAAAATTTTATGTTCATACAAGGCAATTAATTCACCTAAAGTAAATGGCGTTATTTTGGTAATCAAAAATGAATTCGTCGGTTTATTGCCATCAAACTCTTTAAATGGAATTAACTTTTCCGGAACGCCTTCGACTTTTAATTCCTGCCGCGTTTTCCCATTCATGAGCGCTTCTGTTTGAGCAAAAAAATTGGACAGTAAAATTTTATGATGCTCACCCATTGGATTGTGGCTGAAAGCCGGCGCGATAAAATCGCAAGGAATTAAAAGTGTTCCCTGGTGAATCAGTTGATAAAATGCGTGCTGCCCGTTGGGTCCGGGTTCACCCCAGATAACTGGCCCTGTATGATAGGTTACCCGCTTTCCATTTCTATCCACATGCTTCCCGTTACTTTCCATATTTGCCTGTTGAAAATATGCAGGAAAACGATGCATGTATTGATCATAAGGAAGAATGGCTTCTGTTTGCGCACCAAAGAAATTGATATACCAAAGGCTAATCAATCCCATCAAAACCGGAATGTTTTTTTCAAACGCTTTTTCCCTGAAATGCTTGTCTGTCTGGTATGCGCCTTTTAATAATTCTTCAAAATTATCATAACCAATGGTCAATGCAATGGATAGACCGATGGCGCTCCAAAGGCTGTAACGCCCGCCGACCCAATCCCAGAAAACAAACATATTTGCCTTATCAATGCCAAATTCCTCTACGCCTTTTTCATTGGTGCTTAATGCTACAAAATGTTTGGCTACGCTCTTCTCGTCAATCGCGGTTTGCAAAAACCAATCTCTTGCAGAACGAGCATTGGTCATGGTTTCCTGGGTTGTAAAAGTTTTTGAAGCAATCAAAAAAAGCGTTTCATCCGGGGTGATTTTTTTCAAAACTTCAGCAAGATCAGTTCCGTCTATATTGCTTACAAAATAAGGTTGAATATCATCTTTCCAGTAAGGTTTTAATGCCTCTGTTACCATTACCGGCCCCAGATCACTGCCACCGATTCCGATGTTTACCACGTATTTTATTTTTTTTCCGGAAAAACCTTTCCATTCTCCTGAATGAATTTTCTGGCAAAAGTTTTTCATGTGTTCCCATTCTTTTTTCACTTCCGGCATCACATCTTTCCCTTCAGAAAAAACGGGTTTACCTGAGAAATTTCTAAGCGCTGTATGCAACACAGAACGGCCTTCTGTTTCGTTGATCAGTTCACCAGTAAACAAAGATTTAACCGCTTTTTGTAATTCGCATTCGTAAGCAAGATCGAGCAGCAATGTTTTCGTTTCATCAGTTATAATATTTTTAGAAAAATCGCAAATGATATCGGTAACTGCGAATGAATATTTTTTGAACCGTTTCTTATCTTCCTGGAAAAGATCTTTCATTTGAACATGCTTCATTGCTTTGGAGTGCTCCTGCAATTTTTTCCATGCCGGTGTTTTTGTTGGGTTGATTTTTGGAAACATTGAATGGGATTTTTGATTTCTGATTATTGCGAAGTTAAACAACGGTTTAAAAATTTTCGCAGATATAATTTTTATGGAAAGAAAATTGTAAGAGAACTTAATCAAAATATTTTGATAATTTAGGCATTCATTCAAATGTCTTTTATGAAGCTTAAATTAATAAACCTCTTATTCATATTCATTATGATATCGGATTCAATTGCACAGACAAATGATATTCATTCTCAGAAAAATTCAAGTCCTGTTATTGCAGATGGCGCAACTTTGCAATTAATTTCAAATCAATTCAGCTTTACAGAAGGCCCTGCAACTGATAAAGAAGGAAATGTTTTTTTCACAGATCAGCCAAATAATAAAATCTGGAAGTATGATACCAATGGAAATCTTTCGGTTTTCATGTCGGATTCCGGCCGTTCCAATGGAATGTTTTTTGACAAAAATGGTAACCTGATCAGTTGTGCAGATGCGCACAATCAGCTATGGTCCATTTCTCCTGAAGGAAAAATTACAGTTTTGGTAAAAGATTTTCATGGTCATCTTTTTAATGGCCCAAATGATGTTTTTGTAACTCATGATGGAGCCATTTATTTTACCGATCCTTATTACCAACGATCTTACTGGACAAGAAAATCGTCTGAATTGGATGGCCAGAAAGTTTATTTATTAAAGGAGAAAAATAATGCAATAGTAGTTGTTGATAATCTAAAAAAGCCAAACGGCATTGTTGGTACTCCTGACGGGAAGTATTTGTATGTTGCGGACATAGAAGGAAACAAAACCTATAAATATACCATTGGCGCAGATGGAATGCTGAAAGATGAGAAAGTCTTTACAGATCAGGGTTCTGATGGAATGACCATTGAT
>JBQCFO010000295.1:0-6995 GCA_051959055.1 Ginsengibacter sp.
AAACACAGCAAAACTGTAAAGGATAAACAAAAGCCCATGTATCCATCCCGTGACTTTTACCGCGACCGGAAAATCGTACAGGTATTTTAAGGGCATGGCTACTCCGAGTAGCAGTAAGAAACTTATTCCTTCGGCAATTCCAATCCATCGTAACTGCCTGATACTTTTAACATTTTCCCGTATTTGTTCGCTCATGTTTTATGCAATTTGCCGGCAAAGATATAAGCCCCGAAACGGGGCTTGATCATAATTGCGTCAATAAAGCATAACAAGGACTTTACATTATTCCACAAATGGAGGCAAAGAACTGTCTAATAAGCCCGGGCAAATAACACCCGCTGGCTTGAGGGTTTTCCTGTTACCATACATTTCCCCTCTTCGGGTTTGTTATTGAGCGGGATACAACGGATGGTGGCCTTGGTTTCCTCCTTGATCCTTTGTTCGGTTTCGGGTGTCCCGTCCCAATGGGCAGAAATAAATCCTCCTTTATCATCCAATAATTTTACAAATTCTTCCCAGGTATCGGCTTTGGTAATATTCGAATCCCGGTAATCTTTGGCTTTCCGATAGATGTTTTTTTGGATGTCTTCCAATAAAACCAGTACAGTATTCGGAAGTCCATCAAGTGATACCAATTCTTTTGTTTTCGTATCTCTTCGGGCTACTTCGGCTACATTTTTTTCTATATCTCTCGCACCAATTGCAATTCTAACCGGCACGCCTTTCATTTCGTATTCCGCAAATTTCCAGCCCGGACGACGGCTGTCATCGTCATCGTATTTTACAGAAACGCCGATTGCTTTAAAATCTTCCATTAAGGAAATCACTTTTTCGCCAATCATTTTCTTTTGCTCACCCCCTTTATATATCGGAACGATCACCACTTGTATGGGCGCTAATTTTGGCGGAAGCACCAGGCCATCATCATCACTATGAGCCATTACCAGCGCGCCTATCAATCTTGTGCTCACGCCCCAGCTGGTAGCCCACACATAATCGAGCTTATTTTCTTTATCGCTGAATTTTACATCGAATGCTTTGGCAAAATTTTGTCCGAGAAAATGTGAGGTTCCCGATTGTAGCGCCTTTCCATCCTGCATCATCGCTTCAATACTATAAGTATCTACAGCACCGGCAAATCGTTCGTTAATACTTTTCACGCCTTTTATGACCGGCATTGCCATCCATTCTTCGGCAAATTCGGCATACACATTCAACATCTGCATGGTTTCATCAATAGCTTCCTGAGCTGTGGCATGAGCTGTATGTCCTTCCTGCCACAGAAACTCTGTAGTCCGCAAAAATAACCGTGTACGCATTTCCCATCTTACTACATTCGCCCATTGGTTGATGAGTAAAGGCAAATCCCTGTAAGACTGGATCCATGTTTTATAAGTATTCCAGATGATCGTTTCAGAAGTAGGACGCACAATTAATTCTTCTTCTAATTTTGCCTCCGGATCTACAATAATTCCATTTCCATCCGGATCGTTCTTTAGCCTGTAATGGGTTACCACTGCGCATTCTTTTGCAAATCCCTCGACATGATCGGCTTCTTTACTCAAAAAACTCTTAGGGATAAATAACGGGAAATAGGCATTTTGATGGCCTGTTTCTTTGAACATTTTGTCTAACTGATCGCGCATTTTTTCCCAAAGGGCAAAACCATAGGGTTTAATGACCATGCAACCACGAACGGCGCTGTAATCTGCAAGCCCCGCTTTTAAAATCAAATCATTGTACCATTGTGAATAATCCTGTTTCCGGCTGGTAATTTCTTTACTCATTTATTTTCTTTTAATTCTTAAATCTTAATTTTTAATTCATAAATTCTGATCATCCTGCTACTTACATCTTTCTACTCATATCTACTCGTCTGTTTACATTATTTTAACACCATTCATAAAAACAATCCATTAATAATCAGGGAATATTCTTAAATTTACAGAAAGATGACTGCAAAAGTAAACCTTCATCCTTAAACTTTTTAAACTCAAAGCCATGAAAATAAAACATTTACTTCTTTTGGGCGCAATGGCTGCTCTGGCCAGTTGTAGCACCGCCTACCGCTCCGGACAAACACCCGATGATGTTTATTATTCACCGGCTCCAGAGCAAAATTCTTATGTAAGTACAATGAGTGAGAAAGATCAGAATTCCTATAGTTACCGCAATGATGAAGAAAATGATATCCGCAGCGGAATTCAAAATCCGTTATATCGCAATTCAATTACTTTTAGTATGGGTATGGGATATGGAGGATACAATCCATATTCATTATATCCTTATAATGCTTTTGGCAATCCATTTTATGATCCGTATGGTTATAGCTCATATGGAATGTATAGTCCTTATGGAATGAAAGGAATGTATAGTCCTTATTCTAATTATTATAATCCGTATGCTTATAATGATTTTGGATTTTATAATCCTTATAGTTTTTATAGCTATTCACCTTACAGTTTAGGATTTGGATATGGCTATGGCTATGGATACAATCCTTATTCATATTATCCTGGCTACTTAATTGGTGGATCTGTCAATACAAACACTGGCGCAAGAAAGTATAATCTGAACGCGTATAATCATCTTGGTAATTCCGGTGTGCGTGGTAATCTGCAACCGACAGGTACCGCACAACCTTCAACCTCAATGCCAATAAGAAGTTCTTCAACAGAAAATGCAGCGCCAACAAGGAGAAATGGGACAGGGGTCGGCAACGTAATCAGAAGGGTATTTACTCCTTCAGAAAGAAGGACTTACACGCCACCATCCAATAATAACCAGAGGGTTTATAGAAATACGGAAAACAACAGAACTTATAACGATAACAATTATAACCGTTCTGACAATCAGTCGCCGGTAAGATCATTTACACCATCACAAAGCAGCCCTTCTTCTTCAGGAAACAGCAACAGTGCTCCTGTAAGGAGTTTTAGAAGATAGAAATAATAAAGGGATGATTTTTTCATCCCTTTTTCAAATTTTTTTAATCCATACTTTTCAAAAAGGCAAAATCAAAAAGAGCATTATTTATTCGTTTACTATGAAGGCAATTATTTTAATCCTGTTTTTTTCGTTGGCAATTACAATTTCTTATGGCCAGGAACCTGCTGATGCATTACGTTACTCCTATTTAACTCAACAGGGGGGCACTGCCCGTAACCAGGCTATTGGTGGCGCCGGCGGATCCCTTGGTGGTGAGTTTACTTCACTCTTTATCAATCCTGCAGGGCTTGGCTTTTATAAAACAGGAGATTTTGTTTTTACCCCTTCTTTTTCTTTGAAAAATTCTAATTCTAATTACCTGAGCAATCCTGAAAGCGCCAAAGACAATAGTTTTAATATCGGAGCTACCGGATTTGTGTTATCATCACCGTCGCAAAACGGGAAAATTGTTAAAAACTTTACGATTGGGTTCGGTATCAACAGGGTGGCAGATTATAACAATCATATTTATTACAAAGGTAGAAATAACAGTTCTTCTTACTCCGAAAAATACCTGGAGGAACTTCGTGACAATCATGCAACCAATCCTGATTCTGCCGCGTTTATGTTTCCGGAAACAAGCAGCCTTGCCATAAATACTTACCTGATCAATCCAATTTATGATTCCCTGGGATTTGCAGGCTATAGTACACTAGCTAATCCGGCAACCGGCCTTATACAAGAAAATACCATCAATACAACCGGCGGCATAACAGATGCATCCATTGGGGCAGGATTAAACCTGAAAGACAAATGGTATTTTGGTGGCTCACTTTCTTTTCCTTTTCTAAGATACAACCGCAATGCTTCTTATAAAGAAAGCGACGCTTCAGGCAATACAAACAATAATTTTAATTATTTTGAAGCAAATGAAACTTTGACCACAAAAGGTATTGGTGTAAATGGAAAATTTGGAGTAATCTACAAACCGGTTGAACAGGCAAGAATCGGCCTTACCATTCATACTCCTACCTGGTATCAGCTTACAGATGATTATACGAGCGAAGTAGTTACTGATTTGGAGGGTTATGGAGGCGCCGGAGTAAAACATCAAAGTAATACAGATCTGACAGATGGACAACCGCTTCAAACTAAATATAATCTCACTACTCCAATGAGGTTGATTTTAAGTGGTTCTTACCTGTTTGCTGTAAATGCAGAAAATGTGCAAAATCAGCATGGCTTTATTACTGCTGATCTTGAATATGTCAATTATAAAGGAATGTCGTTTCATGATGTAAACAACGATGCAGATGCAGCAGATTATTTTCGTTCTTTAAATAAAACAATTGATAATTTATATAAAAATGCTTTCAATGCGCGAATTGGTGGAGAAATGAAATTCAATACATTCATGGTGCGGCTCGGTGGTGCTTATTATGGCAATCCTTACCAAAACCAAAGTTCAAATGTGGTGAAAGTGAGTGGGGGAGTAGGTTACAGAAACCACGGCTTTTTTATTGATCTCACTTATGTTTATTCAATGGCCAAAGACATTCATTATCCTTACCTTCTCGAAGATAAAGCAAATGCGCCGGCGTATTTAAAAAACAATGCGGGCACGATTGTAGCCTCTTTTGGGTTTAAATTGTAGTTTTTTTTAGAATCTTTATTCAGAAAATTTGATTGGAGTAGCGGCTCGGTTTCCTTCTAAACGTTTTTTCCTTTTTACAGGATGACTGAAATGATATGCCTGATAAACACACAACCCGACAAATTTAAAATCGCTGGTTTTTTTGCTTAAAAAATCTCTTACATTGCTGCTTGTATCTTTCATGAACCAATACATTAAATATAAAAAACTAAACTGCTTACCATGAAAACTATACTAAATCAAAAGTCACTCATTATGCTTGGCAGCGCAATTCTCCTCACTGCTTTATTCTTACTGCCGGGTTGCAAAAAGGACAAAAACGATAAGACAGACACCGCTGCTTGTTATTACAAAGCCACCATTGGAGGCTCATCTTATTCACAAACCGTTACCGAAACCAATGGTTATATAGCAGGCTCCTCACTCGCTGGAACGGATGACGTCACCGTTACTGCCGATATAAGCCCGGAAAATCCTTCCTTGCCAAACAGCACAGCTATTTCTATTACCAAAGGAATATTGCACAATTATCTTTCGCTTACGAATGTGCAATTTTATAATTATTTTGCCCCCGGTAATTTCAGCTATACCACCGGCCCGGATTATGATCCTTTTAAAAACGGAGATGGCTTTATTATTAGCTGGTTTGATAAAGATGGCCAAGAATGGACTACCAGCGATGGCAGCGGCGACCAAACCAACAGCACCATAAAGATTATCAGCGTGAAGGACTCTCAAGCCATCAATAACTACTATCTACTGGTAAAATTGCAGTTTTCCTGCAAGCTGTACAATACCAATACAGGCGAAATGAAACAACTGACCAATGGAGAATTTGTGGGATTCTTTGGGAAGATATAAACAGATAATTTTGTTTCATGAGTTTAAACAGCAATTCTATTTGCGGCGTCTTTTGTACAGGGTATAAACGAACCGCTTGCGCGAACAAAAGGTACCGTTAGCGGCAACCCTTTTGTAACATTTGAAAAATAAAATGGTTTTACACTATGCAAATGAAAGATTATTTAATTGAGACTTTTAAGTACAACAACTTGACAAATAAAAAGCTATTAGACAAAATCAAACTACTCTATAACAAGGAAGAAAGCGTAAAGCTATTCAGTCATTTAATCAATTGTCAATATAAGTGGATGGCGAGGATTACAGGTGACCCAAATGCAAAAAAAATGAGTTGGTGGGAACCTGTTTACGATTTGGACCGACTTGAAGAAGAATGGACTAAAAGTTTAGACCCCTGGATTAGTTATATTTCTGCAAAAACTGACGAAGAATTGTCAACTGAAACTACTTTCATGGGTTATGACGATTCAATTTGGGCTGCGATGCCAAAGGACATCGCATTGCAATTAAATTACCATTCAATACATCATCGCGCACAAATACAAACCATAATCCGACAACAAGGAATAGAACCAGACTTTGTTGATTATATCGGAACAAAGTATAGAAAACTAAGTTGACAAAAATTTAAGACACGACCAAGCCGGGAAAAAATTGATGTTGCAGAAATGGAAATTGTTGTAAAAGCAGGAGAAGAACAGGTAGAAGTATTTTTCAGCTTTTCACATCCTGATTCGGGACTAACAACATATTATACCCTTTCGAAAATTGAATAGCAAAGCTAACAGCCAACAGATCCACAAATCCATATCAGGAACACTTCCAGCAGGCGAACAAATACCGGCTTTTTATATTTTATCTTCTTTACATTCAGGGAGAATTTAGAAACAGGCTTATTTGTTTGTTTACTGCATTACTTTTGTTTGGACTCTTCCTCTATTCTTCGATTGTCCTCAATCACCTGCCAATAATCTTTTCCATAAGAAACCAAAATTTCTTCCCCCGCAGGAATATCTTTTTTTGCTTCTAAAAAAACCCTGTTCTCTTCTACAACATACCTTGTATTATTTGATATGCCGTTAATTTTAGTAAGTCCACTGGCATCATTGGCATATCTTCCCAGCGATTTCTTTCGCTTCATGGCATCAATTACAACATTGCGGTTGATGTAATAAACGTAGGCATTAAATTCTTTGCCGTTTAACACATCTTTCCAGCTGGTGATCCGTCCTTTATATTCAATAATCCTTGTCCCTTTTGGAATAAATACAGTAGTAAAAAGACCGTTTCCTGCGCCAGGGATTTTCGATTTTTTTATGATAAGGTGCTTTTCTAATAATGGCATAATGTAAATATAATACAACGCAAATTGTATAATTTTTTTTTATTTTAAAAGCATTTCTATAGGGGGCATTTCAATTTGTCGCTGGTTGGTGAGAACGCCAACCGGGGCGGAGTGCCGTGGGGGGGGGGGGCCCCCCCCCCCGCCCCCCCCAACCAAAGCACCAAAGAAAATAAAACAAGAGAGAGAATAGTTGAGCGGGAAAAAAAA
>JBQCFO010000296.1:0-3516 GCA_051959055.1 Ginsengibacter sp.
TAAAACATCGCATACAAATATGCTTTGGGAAGGATATTACAACACGGTTCAATTGAATAAAAACTGCTCTTTATCGAATGATGCCCACATAAGAACCAGAGACTGGACCCGGCAATGGTCACAGATTTTAGTCCGCTCCGGCTTAAATTATAAAATCAATAAGCATATCTCTTTAACCGGCGGTTTTGCTTTTTTTAAAAATGCACAATACGCCAATAAAGAATTGCTTTTAAAAAATGAATGGCGTCCATGGCAGGAATTTTCGTACCAGGCCAAATTGCATAAAATAAATTTTGCCCAGCGACTGAGAACGGAACAGCGATTTCTGCAACAGGTTGTAAACAATGAGAAAACCAATGATTATCAATATATTTTCCGTCTACGCTACCGTTTGGAATTTCAAATACCTTTTGAAGAAAACAAAATCATCTTTCTGGCCGGCAATGAAGTTTTAGTGAATCCGCAATACCTGAACAACTCAATGTTTTTTGATCAAAACCGAACATTTGCAGGCGTAAATTTTAGGATCAATTCCAACTCATCTTTACAATTCCAATATTTAAAAATATTACAATGGCATAGCAATACTTCTGTTTTAGACGATCAGAATATTATCAGGATAAACCTTTTACAGCAATTTAATTTTAGAAAAAGCCATGATTCAAAATAAAATCGCTGCCATAGCAAAAGGAAGAACAATAAACATAGGTGTAGAACAGAACACCCTTTTCCCGGTTTTTCTGAAACTGGAAGAGCTTTCGTTGTTGATTATTGGAGGAGGAAATGTTGCTTTTGAAAAACTAAATGCCGTTTTAAATAATTCACCCAAAACAAAAATCCGGATAGTTTCGATTCATTTCAATGATGCAATCAGGAAAATTGCCGAAGGAAAAAGTAATATTAAACTGATTGAACGCCCCTATCAAATTTGGGATATGGAAGAAGCGGATTTGATTATAGCGGCTGTGAATAATTATGACACAAGTGTACAAATAAAATCGGATGCAGCAGCAAAAGGCAAATTGGTAAATGTAGCAGACAAACCGGAACTGTGTGATTTTTACTTAGGTTCGATTGTAAAAAAAGGCAGCGTAAAAATCGGCATTTCTACCAATGGAAAATCGCCTACGATTGCAAAGCGGTTAAAAGAAGTGATAACTGATTTTATTCCTGATGAAATGGAAGACGTATTGCAGAACATGCAAACCATCCGGCAGGGAATGAATGAAGATTTTGATGAAAAAGTAAAGCATCTGAATGATTTGACTAAAGTGCTTATTGCAAAAAAAATAACCTTAAATCATGCAGAAAAGCCACAAACAAAAAAATGGCAAAAAATTGTAAAGTGGAGCTTGCTGGCTTTTTTATTGATGATTTTAGGACATGCGATACTTTCAATTATTCCTCTTGAAAATGTGGTTTCGGGTGTAAAAGAAATTGTATCTGTTGTAGATAAAAAATCTTTTCTGATGATGCTGCTTTGTGGTTTTCTTGCCCAGATGACTGATGGCTCTTTGGGAATGGGATACGGAACGATATCTACTACATTTTTGCTTGCAAACGGAGTGAATCCCGCAATTGTAAGCAGCCGTGTTCATTCGGCCCGTGTCTTTTCGAGCGGCGTTTCGGGTTATAGCCATCATCGTTTTGGCAACATCAATAAAAAATTGTTTAAAGCACTGGTCATACCCGGAGTCGTCGGCGCTATCATTGGCGCTATGCTAGCATTCTATGCACAAAAGTATTCTACGTGGGTTCGGATTCCTGTTTCTCTTTATACCATTTATCTTGGCTATTTTATTATCAAAAAAGCGTTTAAAAAAAGAAATCCTCATAATAAAGTAAAAAGAGCGGGATGGCTTGCTTCGATTGGTGGATTCACTGACGCATTTGCCGGTGGTGGCTGGGGTTCGCTGGTTACCAGTACGCTTATATCGAAAAGAAAAAGTCCCCGTTATGTTGTTGGCTCTGTTTGCCTGGCCGAATTCTTTGTCGTATTTGCCAGTTCCATTACTTTTTTCATTTTCTTAAAAAGCATTCCCTTTTTAGATATTGCCGGATTGATTGCAGGTGGCTTGATTGCTGCCCCTATTGCTGCACGCCTGGTGGGGAGAGTACCTTTAAAAACAATGTTTATCCTGGTGGGTTCGATGGTGATTCTTACCAGCCTTTTCACCCTTTGGAAAGTTTTCGCAGTGCTGTTTTAAAATTCATTACAATAAGTCCGGAGATATTTTTACACCCATCTGCAACTGCCAACAAGGAAAGAGCAAATAGAAAAACAAGAATTGCTGTTATTGTTTGTTTGCTGTTATTTTTTTATTTCACAGCAAAGACAGTAATACGAATAATCAACAGCATTAAAATATCGCATAGAAATTGTTGCGGTGGAGCAAAGCGGTATTTATGACACTGGTGTTAGGATATTTAGGAAAAAAAGAGTATTAGTAAATGAGAAAGATTTATATACTGATTTTAGCGTTAGCTGCGTCTACTGCTGCATTTGGCCAGGGGCGATTCAAAATACACCACATCATCAAAAAATCAGCTATTGAAAGCGGTTATTTGCCTTTAATCTACAAAGACAGGGAGAATAAGATACAACCGGTTATCATCTGCACTGACAAACTTAACGGTATTGTTCGGATAAACCAGGGCGTACCCGTGGTTGACTTCTGGCCAATAACCAACGATGATTATACAGACAATCCTCATTGCGTTTCAAAAAATACGGAACTCGGCAGGTTTGAAATTGATTTGTCGCGAAAGAAAGTTGGCGATCCTGTAAGGTATATAAAAGTACCTTTCAGTGGTTGGATATTCGGTATCGGAACAACGCCCTTCCGGTACAGACCAAAAACAACAAATTTACCTTCCGCTGTTTCTTCTCAAATAGGTATCAACTTGACTTTCGGCAAATATGAGGGCTACTCCAAAGTAAGCGAAGGTGCCATTACAAATTATGGATTGATAATCGGGCCGTTTGCCGGGATAACAGAAGTCAGATTAGAGAAAAGCACGGTAGTAAATCCAGACGATTGGGATGCTGACAGAACCAATTCAGCGTTTACGTATGGGATCAACATTGCACTAACAAGAAACAAGCTGGGTATTGTCCTGTCGCTGGGCTATGACCACAACTTTGGAAGTGATGCGAAATATTGGGGTTATCAAAATAAACCCTGGTTGGGAATTGGCGTAAACACGTATTTAGGGGTTTTTTAAAAAATGCCGAAGATTAGTAGGCTTTTATTTGCCTTTCTAAATCATTCAATTTATGATTTGTATCAAGAAGTGACCCCGCTGAGGCTCGAACTCAGGACCCACAGATTAAGAGTCTGTTGCTCTACCAACTGAGCTACGGAGTCTTTTTTTATAAACAAAATGATACTCCGAAAGTATCACTTTATTTTCGTTACCCGACCTGGATTCGAACCAAGACAAACAGAATCAGAATCTGTCGTACTACCATTATACTATCGGGCAATAAAAAACGCAAATGTAAGGTTTAAACGT
>JBQCFO010000297.1:0-2663 GCA_051959055.1 Ginsengibacter sp.
GTGACGCATACACTAAAATATTTTTCAAAACTCTACTTTCATGGGCATAGTGTTGGTGGAACAAATCCCTCACTGCTGGAAGCGATGGGAAGCGGCTCTTTAATTGCTGCACATCAAAATGAATTTAACCTTTCAGTATTACAAAAAGATGCATACTATTTTCAATCTTCAAAGGATGTGGAACAGTTAATTGAATCTGTAAGCCGTGATAAAAAAGAGGAACAAATGGTACAGAATAATTTATTAAAGATCGAACGGAAATACAACTGGGCATCAATTATAGAGCAATACAATGATTTTATTATCGAATGTTACAATCGCCATTGCAAATGAAAAAATTGTTTTTTATAAATGACTCATTTGATAATAAGATAAGCTATTCTCTTCTTGCAGGGTTTTTAATCGCGTTGCCTTTTGAACATTTTTACAGCGAAATTCTGCTTACCTGTTTTGCCATTCACACCTTGATTCATTTAAAAAAAAGCCGGTTAAAGACCTTAAAAAATAAAACGGTTTGGATCATTTCTTCTATCTTTTTTTTGAATTTACTGGCGATTTGTTATAGTAATTACCCTGCCGAAGGATTCAAAGACGTGGATCATCAATTAAGTATGATACTATTTCCGGTTTGTCTTTCTGTTACAAATTTAGATATGCGCAAATACCAATTTTCATTTCTAAAAATTTTTGGAATAACCTGCACCATCACCATTGTTTACTTATACATTCATGCGTTTCGCGTTATTCATTATTTTCATTTTTCCTTCCTGGCGATTTTTAGTAAAACATTTATCAATCAAAATTTTTCAGCGCCGATCGAATTACATTCAACTTATTTATCAATGTACGTAGCGCTTTCTATCAGCATCTTTCTTTTTCTTTTTTTTAAAAAACCCGACTCAAAAAATAGCGTAAATATATTGTTCAGTGCTGTTCTTTTTGCAGGATTAATCCAGCTTTCGTCGCGTTCGGTTTTTATTGCCATTTCACTTATCATAATAATAGCTATCCCGGCATTGCTTTTACAAGGCAAAGAAAGATTACATTTTTCTGTCGTTTCCCTTATTATTTTTTTCGTCGTTATTTGGGCTATTACCAACATTGATTCGCTCAGAAAAAGATATGTAAATGATCTTAAAGAGGATTTGTCGGAAACGGCTGTAACTCCCGATCTGACAGAGACCCGTATGAAAAGATGGGTATTGGAATGGCAATTAATCAAACAATCGCCGTTAATCGGATATGGCAGCGGATCTGAAAAACAAGTTCTCAAAAACAAATATTTCGAAGAAAAGTTTTACCGTTCTTATCTGGTTGAATTAAACGCACACAGTCAATATTTGAGTTTCTTAATCAACAGCGGTATTGTCGGTTTATTGTTGTACCTCTATATTTTGTCGTATGGCTTTTCCAGGTCAATAAAAAAAAGAGACTTCTTACTCCTGGCATTTTTGATTTTAATCGCTGTAGTTTCTGTTTCTGAAAATATTTTAGATGTAAATAAAGGGATCTTCTTTTATAGTTTTTTTTCATCAATATTCTTATTAAATCACAAAGAAAAAATGCAGCCTGGATGATCAAAACAAAGGCAACTTCTTTTTATTTTATTGCGTTTTAATTGTTGAGAATGAAAGAAATGAAACCATTATCAGCAGTAATAATCGCATTCAATGAGGAAGATAAAATCGGAAGGTGTATTGATTCACTTTGGCATGTCGCGGATGAAATTATCGTCCTCGATTCTTTCTCAACCGACAACACTGTAGCGATTGCAAAAGAGAAAGGTGCAATAGTAAAACAGGAAAAATTTGCCGGCTATATTCAGCAAAAAAACCTGGCACTAAAATATGCAACTCATCATTATGTCTTAAGTCTGGATGCAGACGAAACGCTAAGCCAGGAGCTTATTTCATCGATTTTGAATGAGAAAGAAGAATTCCGGTTCAAAGCTTATTCTATGAACCGGCACAATCATTATTGTGGCAAATTTATTAATCACGGGCTGTGGTATCCGGATAGGAAAGTTCGTCTTTTTGATAAGCGGTTTGCTGCATGGGGCGGCCTCAATCCTCATGATAAGATTATACTTCCTGGCAACCTGAAACCGCATTTGTTGAAAGGAAACTTGCTGCATTATTCATTCGATTCAATTGAAGAACATTTGGAAAGAAATGAAAGAATGAGCTCCATTGCAGCGGCGTCGATAATGGAAGCAGGGAAAAAGAAACCCTGGTCGAAGATTTTCATTAGTCCTGTCTGGTCTTTTTTCCATGGTTATTTTTTACGCCTTGGTTTTTTAGACGGCTATTATGGCTTTATCATTGCGAAGCAGACTGCCCGCTTAACTTTTTTAAAATATCAAAAGATTAATCGTTCTCAAAAGGAAAATAAAAATTCATTAGTGACAGTTCTTAATTAAAATGCTTTGAAAAAAATCACACAAAATATTTTAAAGACGTTGGCATATTTTGACATTTTCAATTACCCACTGACGAGTGAAGAAGTGAGACGGTTCATGCCCAGGAAATGCAATCAATTAGTTATTAATGAAATTCTTTACCAGCTAATAAAAGAAAATCGCATTTACAATCTGAATAATTTTTATTCTTTACAAAATAAACCAAAGCTTGCAGAAATCAGAATGGCGGGGAATAAACGGGCAA
>JBQCFO010000298.1:0-9000 GCA_051959055.1 Ginsengibacter sp.
CTTTTAATGTTGTGTAAATGATATGGTATAGAGTAGTGTCGCACAGCGAATGATATGCGAATGTCAGGCCGTAAAATTTGGTAAATCTTGTTAATTAGGGTTTCTTTGAACAGTAGTTAAAGCGCAAATCAAATAATTAAAATTAACTGCTTCTTTTAATCTTTATTCGAAATCTTACCTTTTTCCCATTTAAATAAATTTATATTAATAATTAATCACAATCGCTTCCCGCCATGTCAAAATTAAAGTTCAGGGCTTTTTTGTTAATCGTCACGCAGCTGCTTTTGGTAACGCTGTATTTTTCTTGTACCAAAAGCAGGCAGTCAGCAAAAGACAAATATTTTATTAATACCAATGTCGATTCACTTTCTTTCAACGATAAAGGAGGTGTGGCTAATTTCACTGTAAACGCTAATGCATCTTTGGCAATCTACATTAATTCAGGCCAAAATTGGGTGAGTTATTCCCCAAACGACACTGTCAGCTCGGCAAGCGATTATAAAATAACGGTTACCGTTCCTGCTTTTAACGAAGACAATGGAAAGCGGACTACCCAGCTTACAATTCGTTGTGGCGATTTTGCAAAAGATTTTGTGGTTAGAAAATTCATAACCATTACACAAGTAGGTCCACAGGTAGGCCCCCGTGAACCGGGTATTTATTCCGTGAAGGACCTTTCAGATCTGGGAGTGGCGGTTGCCGGAAACCAGGACCTTTCGAAATGGCAGGATGCAAACGGGGTAATCAATCTGATGAATGATATCGATGGGGGCGCCACATTGATTCCGTGTATTGGCGCACAAACCGTGGCCAGCGATACTATCGGTGCTTTCGGTGGCACATTCGACGGGAACGGACATACCATTAAAGGAACCCTGGATGCCGCCGGAAAACCAATCGTTGCTCTCTTTACCCGTTTGGCTCCTAAAGGACTGATTAAAAATCTTACCGTTGATGTAATCGGGGTAAATGATTATGCCAATACAGATATACAACCACATCTTGCAGCCCTCGTAGGTTTTTCAGTTACAGCTACCACCGGAGGCATTGAAAACTGTGTTTCCAAAGGCACGCTTACCCGCACCGGAACCGCTACCAACCCCCGCGTAGGCGGTATTGTGGGGTACGGACGTTGCAACATTACGAATTGTGATAACTATGCAACCATAACCTCTACTTCAAACCGTGTAGCAGGCATTAACGCTGCGGGTGGCGGAACATACACTATAAAGGATTGTAACAATTATGGAACTATCAATGTGGATTGCAATGCTGCCCAGGTAGGAGGAATCATTGGTCAGTTGAATGGACAAACCGTTATCGGCTGTACCAATTATGGTAATCTGACAGCTACAGCCAATGGCAATACGCTAATAGGTGGTATTGCCGGAAACAGCCAGGGAACGTCTTTCATTGGTTCGGCCAGTTCTCCCTGTGGGAATAAGGGTAAAATTACACTTATTGCATCCGCAACAGTTCCCGGGGCTACCTGCGGTGCAGGTGGTATTTCAGGCGGTGAATCAGCAGCGGTACCATTTGTTAATTGCACAAACTCAGCAGACGTTAAGAGTCAGGTAGATAACGCAACCATAGCCGTTGGCGGAATTGTAGGAAATATGTCTACGACAACATCATTCACCAATTGTACAAATGGATCTTCAGCTAATATTACCTCGGCTCAGAACGCAGGAGGCATTATCGGCCTTACTACAAAAGCCATGACCTTGACCAACTGCACAAATGCCGGTAATATTAATAGTATCGGAGCTACTGTGCCGGCGAAGTTTATCGGAGGTATGATCGGGAATGATAAACTTTCTACGCTGACCTCCTGTACATACGGAGGTACTGTACTAGGCGCACCCGGTTCCAGCGCCAATGCTATCGGTAATTAACAGGAGGATGTTTTCCATTAGACCCAAATTCAAAAAAAGTTAAATCAATAAATTAAATAAAGATGAGACAAGCATGTCATCATACATTTTCAATCTCTCTAATGCTTTTATTATTGTGTCAGTTGATCCCCGCGCGGCAGATTTTTGCCCAGAATAAAGAGGGGCAGATCATCACAGTAAAAGGAACAGTGACAGCCCCTGACGGAACACTACTTATTGGAGCATCCGTTGTTGATAAAAAAACAGCAAAAGCAACTGCTACCGATGATAAAGGAAATTACAGCATATCCGTTGTGGACAATGCAGTGTTGGAATTTAGCATGGTAGGTTTCTCTTCTCAAACAGTTTCTGTAAATAAGCGCACTATCGTCAACGTCAACATGGCTGAAAACATAATCAAACTGGATGAAATGGTTGTTATCGGTTATGGTACTAAAAAGAAAAGCGATCTGACTGGTGCGGTATCACAGGTAAGTATGGCTAAAGTAGAAACACAACAAGCCATATCGCTTGGCGATTATTTGCGTGGATCCATTGCGGGGTTAAATATACAACGCAGCGCATCGGCAAGCGGGCAGACCACCTTCGAAGTTCGCGGACAAAACTCACTAAGTGCAAAGTCGGCTCCGTTGATTGTTGTGGATGGAATGATTTATAACGGAAATATTAATGATATTAATCCAAATGATGTAGAAACGGTGTCAGTACTTAAAGACGCATCGTCGGCTGCCGTGTACGGGGCAAGCGCAGCAGGCGGAGTAATCAACATTACCACTAAGCAAGGGAAAAGCGACAAACCGACTATCCGGTTCGATGCCAAAAGAAGCGTGTCCATTCTCGAAAGAAAGCCACAAGCCTATGATGTGGAAGGCTATCTGAAAATGAGAGCCGATAAATTGATTGGGAACGGAAACATTAACAATACTATGCCGGAATATTACTCCAATCCCTATCAATTGCAAACGGTATCACTTGCTGCATGGCTTGCCTATTCAGGAGCAGCACCGTCTTCAGACCCCACCGAAATATGGCTAAGTCGTTTAAACCTGGCTCCGAATGAAAAGATGAATTACTATAATTATGACAACATCAACTGGCTGGATCAGGTTTTTCGTACAGGAACCTTACAGGACTATAACCTCAGTGTTTCCGGAAAATCAAAAGGCTGGAACTATTATTGGTCCGCCGGTTATTTGAACAACAACGCTGTTGTAGTAAACAATGATTATCAAAACATACGTTCCCGCATAAACCTGTCTAATAACATCACAAAATTCCTGGAAGTAGGTGTACGCGCAGGCATTTCAACAACAAAGGCTGACGGGCAGGCGGCTGACTGGGCAAAAGCCTATGATAACAGCCCGCTCGGTACCATGTACAACCCTGAAGGAACCTATTCATGGTATCCCAACGGCGACAATATGGCCCGCAACCCGCTTGGGCAAACACAGTTTGACAATTATAACCGGAACACTAACTTGACGGGATCATTCTTTAGTAAACTCAAATTACCCTACGGGTTCCGGCTTGAAAGTTCCTTTAATAACCGCGCTCAATTCAGAGAGCAAAACCAATATCGCCCTTCGTACACGATCGAGGGCGCTGCATCGTACGGTTTAGCTACCCGTGATAATCTCCGTCAGTACGATTGGTCACAGGAGAATGTACTTTATTGGGATAAGACCTTTGACATTCATCGTTTCAACCTGACCCTGATGCAAAGCGCTGCCAGGTGGATGCAAAATCAAACTACCGCTACAGCAAGCCAGTTCACTACATCGGAAGCGTTAAGTTGGCATTCGATGAATATGGGAATGGTATTCGCCAATTCTTCAAAAGATCAGTACGATACAAAAGCATCCTATATGGGACGCCTCGACTATGGCTTGCGGGATCGATATATGATCACTTTAACCATGCGTCGCGATGGTTATTCGGCATTCGGGCAAAATAATCCCTGGGCTAATTTTCCAGCTGCCGCGGCTGCCTGGCGCATATCCAGGGAAGAATTCATGAAGAATGTTGACTGGCTTACCAATCTGAAACTTCGCGTTTCCTACGGTAAGAATGGAAATAGTAATATCGGACGTTATACAGCTTTAGCGGGGCTTGGAACCGATTACTATCTGGATGCCAATAAGCAAAACGTTGTTACCATTTATCCCACTTCAATGGGCAACAGTAAGTTGCAATGGGAAGAAACCCTGGCATCGAATGTTGGATTGGATTTCAGCATATTGAACAATCGTGTCAATTTTACGGTGGAGGCCTATCAAAGTCAAACAACCAACATGCTGATCGATCGCACGCTTCCTTCGCTGACCGGCTACACAAAGGTGAAAGACAATCTGGGACGGGTAGATAACAAAGGATTGGAAATTTCAGCCAATACGCTAAACGTAAACAGCAAGAATTTCAGATGGACCTCTGACATTACCTTCTCCTTAAACCGCAATGAGATCAAGTCACTGTATGGCGATCTGGTTGACATTTATGATTCTACCGGTAAACCGATCGGCCGAAAAGAGCTGGATGACGCTACCAACGGTTGGTATATTGGTCATGCAATAGACCAGGTGTACGGCTATAAAATCATCGGTGTTTGGCAAAAGGACGAAGCTGCTCAGGCGGCCGCATTAGGATTCACTCCCGGCGATTATAAAACTTATAAAGTAGCCGATAACAATAGTTATTCAAGAGCCGACTATCAATGGATGGGATATACAAAACCCCGCTACAGGATAGCGATCAACAACAGGATGACTATTCTTAAAGATATTCAGTTGCAATTTATGATACGTTCAGAATGGGGGCATGTAAAGGATGTCAACGAGCTTTCCGTGGGCAGCTATGCCGATCGGGTATCACAAATGCAATTCCCTTACTGGACACAGGAAAATCAATCAAACGAGTGGGGTAAGCTGGGCGCCAAGAAAACGGGAACCCTCTACAAAAACGCTTCGTTTGTTCGATTGGAAAATATTTCCCTGGCTTATACATTGCCGAAAGGCTGGTCAAAGGCGATTTCCATGCCTGAAGCACCCAGAATATTCTTCAATATAGATAATGTTTATTGCATCGATAAATGGCGCTACTTCGATGTAGAAACGAAAGCCCCAACTCCTACAACGTTCACTTTTGGCATTAACGCAACCCTCTAAATCTTGACCATCATGAAGAAGATACATTTATACATATCCTGTTTACTCCTTGTCGTATTCATCGGAGCATGTTCCAAAAATTGGCTTAAACCCGAGGATCCGTCAGACCTGTCGCCGGACAATGCATACAATACATTTGGAGGCTGTAAGGCGCTGGTAGCACAGATGTGCAAAAATCTTCGCCCCGAAGTAATGGGTCGAAATTCAAACATGAAATGGGCTTATGAAGGTTCGGATCTCGCCGTGTTGGTGAACGGATCGCCCCGTAACTGGAACACGCAGATGGTTCCTTCTATTGGAAGTAAGGTCAAGGAACTTTGGGATAATTCCTATAAAGAAATCTCACGGGCGGCAATGCTCATAACGCGCTCGGAAAAGATGAACGGCACACAGGAGCAGCGCGACCAGATCCGCTCTTATGGCGAATTTTTCCTCGGCTATTGGTATTATCGCCTCACTACTACTTACGGAGATGTGCCGCTGATTTTGACTGAAACGGATTATCCTAAGTTAGATTTCAAAACTTCTACAAAACAGCGAATCATCACAAAAATGATCAGTATGCTGGAAGAGGCCGTGCAACATTTGCCTGTGAATGCACCTACAGGAGAGATAAACCGTGCAGCCGGCTATATGATCCTGACCAAGTTCTATCTGATGGACGGGCAATTTGAAAAAGCGATACAAACCTCTTCTGCCGTTATCAATACGCCCGGCCTGGCATTAATGAAAACACGCTTCGGAGCGTTGGTGGGTACTACCAATCCTAAGATTCCTAATCCGAACGTAATGACCGATCTGTTTTATAAATACAATCCTTCTAATAGCGCAAACACTGAAAAAATATTAGTAGTACTGGATGATCCTTATGCAAGCGGTGGTTCTACTTCGGGTGGTGGCGGTGGCGGTGGAGAACGCATGCGCGAATTCCTCGTGGAGTGGTACAACGGTCAATATGACAAGCCACAGCCTGTTCAAAGCGGCTTACGTTTGAACGGGACAGGCACCAAATCCACCATCGACGGCGCAACGGGCGGCCCCGGACCGTTCGGTATAACTTCCAATCCTGCTCAGAACCTTCAGATACTTTGGACCGGGCGTGGTATCGGTGCACAAAAAAAGACATGGTATTTCACCAATGATATTTGGGCAGGTAGCGATTTTGAACGGGATATGCGTCATAGCGCACCTAACTGGTATCCAATGGATTCGCTGGTGTACAACGTGAAAACTTCATCCCTTTATGGCAAGAAATTGATAAAGGCCAATTGTAGTGATACGATGCGCTGTTGGGATGATATTCCGTATAATAAAATAGTGGTGGACGACGAAAAACGTGCTGCCGGAGACTACAATATGCTGGGTGGATTTCAGGATTGGTACATCTATCGTTTGGCTGAAGCCTACCTGATGCGTGCTGAAGCATTGGTATGGTTGGGAAGGGGTGCAGATGCCATTGAGGATATAAACATCATACGCAAACGTGCAGGTGCGGCTGCTATGACCGGAGCGGCAACATTAGAGGATGTGTTTGATGAGCGTGCACGGGAGCTATTCCTTGAAGAATTTCGTCGCAATGAAATGGTGCGTGTTTCCTTCACAAAGGCAAAATTGCAAAAAGACGGTTATGCTTTGGCAAGCCTTGCACAAAAGAACTGGTATTACGATAGGATGTCACAGAAAAATAACCTGTTCTTTGATGTCGCCACTGGTCAGCCTCGCCACTTCGCTTATGGAGATGGAGGAAGCAATGTGCTGTCATATGACATCAGTCCGTTCCATATCTTTTGGCCGGTTCCCGAAAGTGCTATTAACGACAATACAAAGGCGCAATTGAATCAAAACTATGGATACATCGGATACGAAAAAAATGTGGCGCCATTAGAATAAATTCAGCTTATTGATACAAAATTGATTGACGAAAAGAATCCGCTATGATTAGAAAATGTATAATTCTTGTTCTCGTTTTTATTCTGGGAAATAACTGTTCAGCATCGGTAACGACAGATAGTTTGGGCAAAAACCGAAGATTGTCTTTCGCCAACGACAATGAATTTCTGACCTACATTCAGCGCCAGTATTTCAAATATGTTTGGGATGCAGCGCTGCCTAATTCTGGATTATCAAGAGTGCGCATGGTGGCTGAGGAGCCAGACCGTGACAAGCACACGATTACCACAGGAAGCTCCGGATTTGGAATTGCAGGCATTGTCGTAGGAATAGAACGTAAATTTATTACGAGGAAGGAGGGCATAGCGCGCCTGGAAAAGATTGCAGGCTTTCTGGAACGTAGCGATCGTTTTCACGGTATGTGGTCACATTGGATCGATGACCAGACTGGTAAAACAATGCCTTTCGCAAATCCGACAAGCAAAGACAATGGCGGCGATGTTGTAGAAAGCGCCTTCCTGGCTCAGGGACTTTTAGTAGCCCGGCAATATTTGCTGAAAGGCAAAAAAAAGGAAAAAGCGCTGGCCGCCAAATATGATAAGCTTTGGAAGGAAATGGAATGGAGCTGGTACAGAAAAGACAATGAAGACGTAGTCTATTGGCATTGGTCGCCTGATTATAGCTGGGAAAAGAATTTCCCCTTACAGGGATATAACGAATGCCTCGCGGTGTATTTGTTAGGTGCGGCTTCGCCTACCTATCCTATCTCAAAAGAAACCTACTACAAAGGTTGGGCACGCAACGGTGCCATTCTTAGCGACACAACGATTTATGGTATTAAACCCCTAGTTGCTCATAACACTGGTAAAGGATTTGTCGGTCCTATATTCTGGACTGCATTCTCTTACGTAGGCTTCAATCCCAAAGGATTGAAAGATGAATTAGGGATCAATTATTTCAATGTTTCTGCTGCCCAGGCCAGGATCCAGCAAGCCTATTGCATAGCCAATCCCAAAGAATATAAAGGCTACGGAGCAAACAGCTGGGGCTTTTCCGCAGGTTATTCTGTCAAAGGTTACAAAGCGCACAATACAAAAAATGACCTGGGTGTCATTACACCTTCAGGTACTTTGGCTGCAATGCCTTTTGCTCCCGAAGCAGTTATGCCCGCGCTCAAACATTTCTATTACGACTTAGGAGATAAATTGTGGGGACCTTACGGATTTTATGATGCGTATATACCCAGCGAAGACCGGGTGGTATATAATTATCTGGCAAACAATCAATGCGCTGCGCTTCCAATGATTGAAAACTATCGTACGGGTTTGATCTGGAATCTTTTTATGAGTGCTCCGGAAGTAGCGCACGGGCTTCGCACTCTTGGTTTTACTGCTGATAAATGATTTTTTTCCAATCCTTATAAAAAAGCAAAATGAAACATTCCATATTCTTACTAGCCTTGCTATTGCCTTTTTATAGCCTGAAGGCACAAACGCCGGCTTTACCGAAACGTGGTGCCGCCGCTACCTTTTACAATGATAAGGAAACGGAAAAGAAAGTTGCCGACCTGATGAAGCGAATGACATTGGAAGAAAAGATCGGACAATGTGTGCTGTTTGCTTCCAAAGGAATGATCACCGGGCCTCGAACTTCCGAAAAAATGGACGACTACATTGCAAGCGGCGCCTGTGGGAATGTATTTGGAATCAAAACGGCTGCTGAAACCAGGCGCCTGCAGCAAATGGCTGTTGAAAAAACGCGCTTGCATATCCCCTTATTATTTGGAATGGATGTTATTCATGGGTTTAAAACAATATTTCCGATAAATATCGGCGCCGCAGCAAGTTGGGATATGACCATGATTGAAAAGATGGCGCGTGTTTCGGCCGAAGAAGCATCAGCTGCAGGTATTGCGTGGACATTCTCTCCTATGTGCGACATTAGCCGTGATCCAAGATGGGGCCGGGTTTCCGAAGGGTCCGGTGAGGATCCATACCTGGGACAGCATATTGCTGCTGCAATGGTGAGAGGTTACCAGGGCAATGACCTGTCAT
>JBQCFO010000299.1:0-6358 GCA_051959055.1 Ginsengibacter sp.
CACAAATCCGTTGCTGGGGCGGTGATAAAATGAAAGCCACCGGAGCCACCCTCGTAAAGCATTACAAAGAACTTGCTTTCATGGGATTTGCAGAAGTAATTAAAAATCTTCCTGAAATTTTAAAGAATTTCAAATTTTGCAAAAATGATATTTCCGCGTTTCATCCTGATGTGATTATTTTTATAGACTATCCCGGATTTAATTTGCGCATGGCCAAATGGGCAAAAGAAAACCATTACAAAACCGTATTTTATATTTCTCCACAAGTGTGGGCATGGAAAGAAAACCGTGTAAAAAATATAAAAAGGTATATTGATAAAATGCTCGTTATTCTTCCTTTTGAAAAAGAGTTTTATAAAAAGTGGAACTACGAAGTAGAATATGTCGGCCATCCTTTGGTAAAGGTGATAGAAGATTTTAAAAAACAACATACTGAAATTCAGGCTTCTGAAAATACAATCGCTTTACTTCCAGGCAGCCGCAAACAGGAAATAGAAACGAAACTTCCTGTAATGCTTCTGGCAACAAAAAACTTTCAGGAATATCAGTTTATCCTGGGTAAAGCGCCTTCCATTGAGGATGAGTTTTATGAAAGGTTTTTAAAAGATTATAAAAATGTAAAATTAATATCTAATGCTACCTATTCGCTCTTAATGAAGTCTGCAGCGGCTTTGGTCACTTCGGGAACCGCAACGCTGGAAACTGCTTTATTCGGTGTTCCTGAAATTGTTTGTTATAAAGCCGGAAGCGTTTCTTTTCAAATTGCGAAACGGTTGATAAAACTGAAATTTATTTCACTGGTTAATCTAATCATGAATAAAGAAGTGGTAAAAGAGCTGATTCAAAGTAATCTTACATCAGAAAAAATTACTGCAGAATTAAAAAAGCTGTTATTCGATTCAGAAAAAAAACAACAGCTTAAACAGGATTATTCCGCTTTAAAACAATTGCTTTCCAAAGGTGGAAATGCATCAGAAAATGCCGCAAAATGTATCTATTCTCTTCTATCGGAATGGAGATATAATGTTCGGTAACAAGACAAAAAATCAGTACAGCAGACAAAGAAATAAGTGTAATTTGTCTTTCCTTTTCTGCACAAAGTACAATCAGAGTGGGAATAAATTTCTCCACTCAGGACGTAAAAATACTATGCATTATTATTATTTTGATATGTAAATCATAAATTATTCAGAATTTTTCCACTTTTCTTTTGAGCTACAATTGAGAAATATTTTTATCATAGAATTATCATAAATATGGCACACTATGTGAAGGAAAAGTTCCAATAATTACTACAACTGTATGTTTTCTTTTAATGATATAAAAAGATTATGCGGTCCATAAACCAAAATACTGTAGTAAAAACAATTTAAACTTATTGATTTTTATTAAAATAATTATATATGAATCGAGTACTTATCGTTGACGACAACAGGGATATATTATGGGTTGTTGAAGTAATTTTGAAAAGGTACGGTTTTGAAGTAATGACCACATTAAAAGGTGAAGAAGTTTTGTCGAAAACAAAAATGTTTTCGCCACAACTAATCCTGCTGGACGTTTTCCTTTCGGGCATAGACGGAATTGACATTTGCAATACTTTAAAATCTACTCCGGAAACAAAAGATATTCCGGTTATTATGATTTCTGCACATACAAATTTTAAGGAAGTAAAAAAATTCTGCCGGGCCGACGATTTTATGTCAAAGCCTTTTGATGCGAATGAATTGGTAAGAAAAATAAATTATTTCATCGGAGACACCGTAAAAGAGTAGCGCAATTACTGGCTTTTCAATTGATGCAATTTTCTTCCGCTTAAATATTTCTCGCGGATAATTTCATATGTCTGTTTTTCATGCACTTTACTTTCTAACCAGGAAATAATATCAAGATAGGCAAATGCCCGGGTTTCGAATTTGCTTGTCTCCAATTGTTTTATTTTGTTTAATAATTTTTCAAATTCAGGTTTTAATTTCCTTGCAGATAAGTAGAATGATTTACGTAAAAATTTAAATATTTCTTCTTCTACCAAACTCAGATTTTGCATCTTGGCCATAAAACGATAAACCGTTTTAATGAGGTATTCCAGTAATTGAAAATTTCCCAGTTCGTAGTGTGCTATAAGATGCAGCAGGCGCGCATAGCATTGCAAATCGTTACGCAGGTTTACTTTCCAGTTGATGATTTTATTGAGGTAATCAATCGCATTGTCAAAATCACCGGCGCCAAAATAAAGCGAGGCAATTTTATAATAAAAAATTAAGGTACGATGCTGGTCAAGGAACAAATTGTATTCTTCCAGTTTGCTGGTTATTTCTTCGACAATATTCAAACCTTCTTTAAAAGTTCCTTCTAAAAAATGCTGGTTAATTTTGGCAATATACAGATAGACAAAAACCTGGATCTTATTATTATCATTCTGCTTTACAATATCGGAATTACTAAATTCTTCAAACAAAGAAAGTGTTTTATTGAACCCGGAATAATTTCTTAAAGTGAAATGCGCATTTAATAAATTGTGAAGTCCTTTTATGTAATTTCCGGTTTCAATTTGAATCATCACCGGTTCGTCTAAAAAAAGATTCACCCACTTTTGAGTATGACGGTAATACATCAGGTAATCCTGGCGGATAAATGCATACCAGCAATAACTTTGATGATAATACAGTTTTTCATAGAAACCTTCAGGCTCTTTAATATCACCGGTAAGATGTGAATGAAAAAAGTCTTCAATTTCATTTTCATCATCCCTGTTTCTTGCCAAACCATTTTTTATATACCAACTGTATAATTGCAAAGCAAGATTGGAAAGTTTCGTTTGTTTTATCAAATGTTCATTAGCGGTATTAACAGCGGTTGATAATTGATCTGCCCGGTCCTGCATACTTCTCGTGATGTGAAGAGTTTCAATTTTCTTTTCTAAAATAAGAACTTCGATTTGAAAATTGATCTGGTTGTTTGCGCCCGCGATTTCCTTTATTCTTTCCAATACCCGCAAACTCTGATGATAAAGCCCTTTGTTGTAAAGTATTCTTGCAAAATCCAGTTGCTCGTGGAGCTGAATGTCGATGTTTTCGCTGCTTTCAAGTAATCTTAAGCTGCTTAGAATTTGGCGGTACAGATGAGCTTTTACATTTGGAAGCTGTTGTTTTTTTATAGAAGAAGTTTTGCTAATCAAAACATTTTCGTCATAAGAAGACATTTTATCAATAGCATCAAATAGTTGCACCACTTTCAAATCATTGTTAGAAGAATTTCTTTGCACATATAATTTAAAATTCCTTTTCTCTGATTTTTGAAGAGAATGAATTAATTGAAATAAAGAATCTGTAGAGCGGTTGGGCATGATAAAAAGTAAAATAAATTCAAGTAATTTTTTAAAGAAAAACTAAAAATTACCTCTTAAAATCTAAACATCTGGCTTCAAAGATATAATTAAAAAGTGCTCATTAAATGCAACTTTCTTTCTCTTCAAAACAGAAAATCAATTTACCATTTAATTTTCTTTATCCCAACTGTAAAAAGAAGTCTTAAGAAAACATTAGAAGTATTACAGGCTTCCTGAGCCAATTATTTATTACCATAAAATTATAAAAACCATTCCGGCAAAAGCACAAATAATGCAAATTCCTATTCTTTTTTGAAGCAAATAGTTAAAAAGAATGAATCACTTTATTAGTTGAGCATCGTAGTAAATCTGGCATGAAACCTAATGATAGTAAGGCTTTCGCAAAAAGGAGCGCAATTTCAGAAGCGTAAATTCAAGGTTATATTGTTTAGTTTCAAAGGTATTAACTTTCTAATTTCGAAAGAGTGCCGATAGTTTCATCAACAAAGAAAACATCTTTCAAAAAAAATTCTATGGATAAGATAATAATTTTTGACACCACTTTACGCGATGGGGAACAGGTTCCGGGTTGCAAATTAAATACGAATGAAAAAATAGAACTGGCTTTACAATTGGAAGAACTTGGCGTTGATGTTTTAGAAGCTGGCTTCCCTATTTCAAGTCCCGGAGATTTTTCTTCTGTAGAACAAATTTCAAAAACTATTAAAAACGCAACTGTTTGCGCATTATCTCGTGCAGTTCAAAAAGATATTGAAACCGCTGCTCATGCTTTGAAATATGCAAAGCGGCCACGCATTCATACAGGAATTGGAACTTCTGACTTTCATATCAAAAGCAAATTCAATTCTAACCGGGAAGAAATTTTAAAAAGAGCGGAACAGTCTGTAAGATGGGCAAGAAATTTTACAGATGATGTGGAGTTTTATGCAGAAGATGCGGGCAGAACTGACAATGAATACCTGGCAAAAGTGATTGAAGCAGTAATAAAAGCCGGGGCTACAACAGTGAATATTCCAGACACAACCGGTTATTGTTTGCCTCATCAATATGGAGAAAAAATTGCTTATTTAAAAAATAATGTCAGCAATATTGATAAAGCCGTAATCTCTTGTCATTGTCATAATGACCTTGGGCTGGCCACAGCAAATTCCATTTCCGGAGCGATAAATGGCGCGCGTCAAATTGAATGTACGATTAATGGCTTGGGTGAAAGAGCCGGAAATACTTCATTGGAAGAAGTGGTGATGATTATCAAGCAGCACAAAGCACTAGGATTTTACACGGGAATTGATTCTACAAAACTAAATCCAATGAGCAGGCTGGTTTCTGATACCATGCGTATGCCCGTTCAACCGAATAAAGCAATCGTTGGCAGCAATGCATTTTCACATTCCTCCGGAATTCACCAGGATGGATTTTTAAAAGATACCCTTACTTATGAAATTATCAGTCCGGAAGAAGTGGGTGCTGATAGTTCTAAAATCGTTTTGACAGCAAGAAGCGGCCGTAGTGCGCTTGCTTATCGTTTTCAAAAGTTGGGATATGAATTTTACAGAAACGATGTGGATATTTTGTATGAACGATTTTTAAAAGTAGCCGACCATAAAAAAGTAGTGGAAGATGCAGACCTTTCTGAATTAGCAAACAACTATCAGAAAGCAGAAGGCATAATGCAGAAGGCTTGAGGCTGAAAGCTTAATGTTGAAAGCTGATACCTAATACCTAATATTTAAAAAATGAGCAAAACATTATTTGAAAAAATTTGGGAGAAGCATCTGGTAAAATCAATACCAGATGGACCTGATGTAATATATATTGATAAACATTTTATTCATGAAGTAACCAGCCCTCAGGCATTTTCAGGAATAGAAAAAAGAAGCCAGCCGCTTTTCAGACCACTGAAAACCGTTGCTACAGCAGATCACAACGTTCCGACAATTAACCAGCATCTCCCAATCGTTGAAGAACTTAGCAGGCTGCAGGTTCAAAAACTGGTCGATAATTGTAAAAAACATCATGTTGAATTATATGGATTGGGACATCCGTTCCAGGGTATTGTTCATGTTATCGGACCTGAATTGGGAATCACTCAACCAGGAATGACGATTGTTTGCGGTGACAGCCATACTTCCACTCACGGTGCTTTTGGCTCTATCGCTTTTGGCATCGGAACGAGCGAAGTAGAAATGGTTTTTGCTTCGCAATGTATTTTGCAAAACAAGCCGAAAGTGATGCGCATCAATGTTGAGGGAAAATTAAATAAAGGCGTTGTTTCAAAAGATATTATTCTTTACATCATTTCAAAAATCTCAGCAAGTGGCGCTACCGGCTACTATGTAGAATATGCGGGCTCTGCAATCCGTGCCCTTTCCATGGAAGCACGAATGACAATTTGCAACATGAGTATTGAAATGGGCGCAAGAGGAGGAATGATTGCACCCGATGAATCAACATTCGAATATATGAAGAACAGGCTTTTTGCTCCCAAAGAAACTGAATGGGAAGCGAAGCTGGAAGAATGGAAAAAATTGTATTCTGATGAAGATGCAGTTTTTGATAAAGAGATAAATATTAAGGCAGAAGATATTGAGCCAATGATTACTTATGGAACAAACCCCGGGCTTGGAATCAGCATCAATTCAAAATTGCCAACTATAGAAAGTATTACAGATGAAGGTGAAAGAAAAAACCTGGTAAAAGCACTTGAATATATGGGATTGAAAGCAGGACAAAGTCTAAAAGGAATGCCGGTTCAAAATGTTTTTATCGGAAGTTGTACCAATTCCAGAATTGAGGATTTACGTTTAGTGGCCTCCGTTATAAAAGGAAGAAAGAAAAATGAAAATGTGAACGTGTTGATTGTTCCGGGCTCGCAACAAGTGTCGGCACAATTATCCGCAGAAGGCCTTGATGTTATTTTCAATGAAGCAGGGTTTAAAATAAGGCAGGCAGGTTGCAGCTCATGTTTATGAATGAATGAAGATAAAGTTCCCGCAGGAGAATATTGTA
>JBQCFO010000300.1:0-3819 GCA_051959055.1 Ginsengibacter sp.
AGTTGTGCAAATGCTGAAGGAAAAAGGCATTGACAAAAACAAACTTAGCCGTGAAGAATTTTTGAAATATGCTTTGGAATGGAAAGAAAAATATGGCAATATGATTTATAGCCAGATAGAAAAACTGGGTTGCAGTGTTGACTGGAATCGTGTCACGTTTACAATGGACGAGCACTACTATAAGGCAGTTATAAAAGTGTTTGTTGAGTTATATAAGGAAGGATTAATTTATCGTGGTGCAAGAATGATTAACTGGGATCCTGCTGCAAAAACGGCATTGAGCGATGAAGAAGTAGAGTATAAAGATGTGATTGGAAATCTTTATTATGTGAAGTATAAAGTTGTGAATGACAGTCGACCGACAACCGACAACCGGCAACCGACGACCGATGAACACAATAATGTGGACGGTAAACAGTCAGCGGTTGACTACCTCATCATCGCACCCCAACGTCCTGAAACTATTATGGGTGATACCGCTGTTTGTGTAAATCCCAATGATGAACGTTATTCAAGTTTGATAGGGAAAAAAGTAATTGTTCCTTTGGTAAACCGTGAAGTGCCTGTCATCACCGATGAATACATTGATCCTTCTTTTGGAACCGGTGTTTTGAAAGTTACACCAGCACATGATATTAACGATTATAACATCGGTCTTAAAAATAATCTTGAAGTAATTAATACCTTAAATGAAGACGGAACTTTAAGCCAGGCAGCACAAGTGTACGTAGGCGTGGATCGCTTTGAAGCAAGAAAGAAAGTTGTTAAGCAACTGAAAGCAGAAGGACTGATTGTAAAAGAAGAAGAATATGCTACAAGATTAGGTTATTCTCAACGAACCAATGCAGTTGTTGAACCACGTATCTCTACCCAATGGTTTTTGAAGATGAAAGAACTGGCTGGTCCTGCATTGGATGCAGTTATAAGCGGTGACATTAAAATACATCCCGGCGACAAATTTTTAGCTACTTATAAATACTGGCTGGAGAATGTAAAAGACTGGTGCATCAGCAGGCAGTTATGGTGGGGACAACAAATACCGGCATGGTATGATAAAGAAGGAAATGTTTATGTAGCGGAAAGCGAAGAAGAAGCAAAGGAACAACAGTCAAACGTTAATGGTCAACTGAAACGCGATGAAGATGTTCTTGATACCTGGTTTTCTTCCTGGCTTTGGCCGATAGAAGTTTTTTATGGAATTACAGAGCCGGATAATAATGACATCAATTATTATTATCCCACTTCCGTATTGGTAACTGGGCAGGATATTATTTTTTTCTGGGTAGCGCGCATGATCATGTCAGGTATGGAGTATATGCATGAAAAACCTTTCAGCGACGTGTATTTTACCGGAATGGTACGCGATAAAATGGGAAGGAAAATGAGCAAGAGTTTGGGTAACAGTCCTGATCTTTTAACGCTCATTCATGAATATGGCGCAGATGCGGTTCGTTTTGGAATTATGATTTCATCACCTGCCGGAAATGATTTATTGTTTGATGAAAGCAGTTTGGAACAGGGAAAATTCTTCAATAATAAATTGTGGAATGCAATGAAGTTATTGAAGATGTGGGAGGAAGCGGCCACCGACAACGGACAACCGACAACCCATGACTCTTCGGCTCAGTCGTCGGTAGTCGGTAGTATCTTTGCAATTAATTGGTTTGAGAACCGCTTAAATGAGGTGCGTAATGAAGTAGAAATTCTGATGAGCCAGTTTCGTTTGAGCGAAGCATTAAAAACCATTTATTCCTTAATCTGGGATGATTTCTGCAGTTGGTTTTTAGAATGGATCAAACCGGAATTTGGAAAATCAATTGAACAGCATGTTTTTGAAAAAGCGGTTTCATTTTTTGACAAATTGTTACAAATGTTGCATCCGTTTATGCCATTTATTACTGAAGAGATTTATCATTTAATAAAAGAAAGAAATGATGATCTGATTGTAAAACAATTTGCCCCGGTACAGGAAGCCAATGTTGAAATTTTAAAACTTGGAGATAAATTAAAAAACATCATCACAGCTGTGAGAGATGCAAAAAATAAAAACAACGTGAAACCAAAAGAAAAGATTTCATTATTTATTGAAACAAATGATACTGATTCTTTTCAATCCATTAAAGAAATTTTAGTAAAGCAAACAAATGCTGATGATCTTATTTTCAATGAAATCCCCGGCGCCAGCTCAATTATGACGGTTGTAGGAAATGAAAAAATTTATATAAAATCAGATGCAGCAATTGATACAGGAGTACAGAAAGAAAAACTAACAAAGGATTTAAACTATCTTAAAGGGTTCCTCATTTCGGTCGAAAAGAAACTGAGTAATGATAAATTTGTACAGAATGCAAAACCTGAAGTGATCGAACTGGAAAGAAAAAAGAAACAGGATGCAGAAACAAAAATTAAAGTGATTGTACAAACATTATCTTCTTTGTAAAGGTGCCAATCTTTATAAAAAAATACTTATAAAACTTTTATGAAAATTAGCCTGAAATATTTTCTTTGCTTTTTTTTCTTTGCTGCAACCTTTAAAATTTCTTTTGCTCAGCAAAAAGAAGTGATTACGAAAGTGCAGAAATTTAAGCCACCCGTGGTAAAAACATTTCTTGGTCTAAATCAGAATGGAGCACAAGTAACTGTTGATGAAGGCAACCAGTTAATTGCCCTTCCCTTGAAAATCGTTGATGCTCAAAATCATAACTATTCCATCTCTTCTTACCGTTTTCTTTACAGGAAAAAAAGTGTGATTTTAAATGATGAAACGGGCAAGAAAGAAGAAACATTTACCATCACAGCGGACAGGTTTGATTCAACGCCACTTCCAAAGGTATGGATCAATAACATTCAAGGGCGTTTGCAACCGGAAGAGCAGCTTTATTTTTTTGATATTGTAGTTAAAGACAAAGAAGGACGTGAATTTTTTGCACCTGAATTAAAAATTACCATGAAATAAAATGAGTGAAATCAGAAATGCGCAAATAGATGATCTGGAAACCATCCGTGAACTCGCCTATAAAATATGGCCATCTGTCTATCAGGAAATTTTGGGAAAAGCGCAGCTTGATTATATGCTTGATAAAATCTATTCTCTTTCAGCGCTCGAATACCAGTTTAACGTTTTAAAACACCGGTTTATAATGGTTATTGAAGATGACATTCCTATAGGCTTTGCTTCATTTTCTGCACATGATGACCTGAAAGTTTATCATCTGAATAAAATTTATGTATTGCCTGACGAACAAGGGAAAAATGTGGGAAAACAGATACTCTATTATGTAATTTCGGAAATAAAAGCCGCAGGAGCAACTTCATTACAACTGAATGTGAACCGCTATAATAAAGCTTTGCATTTTTATGAAAAACAAAGGTTTAGAATCATCCGGGAGGAAGATATTGATATTGGTAACGGATATTTTATGAATGATTATGTGATGGAGCTGGTTTTTTAATGTTTATTTGGAAAATAAGAATTTGCTTTATTTGTTTCAATGATGAGAAAACGTTGCATCAGTGAATAACTTTTTGTATAGTTTTTCTTTCTCCGATAATTTTTATCGCATTTAATAGATACCTTTCATTTTTTTCGATTGTAAATGTTCACACAATTTACGCGCATCTATTTTATCAGTTTTCTGCCGCTTCTCTTTATCTGTCGTTGCTACATCTGCCGGGTTGACCAGTTGACAATCAATGCCCAGGCTCGATAACAAACGTTGAGTGCTAAATCCGCTAAATCCGGATTCATAACAAACTTTGTAAGAAGCACCCGGGTACTTACGAGTTAAGTGTTTATGTAAAAGAACCGGGTCGGCGTCT
>JBQCFO010000301.1:0-9328 GCA_051959055.1 Ginsengibacter sp.
AGAATTTAGGATTTAAAATTTAAAATTTAGGATTTAAAATTTTGGGATTCGGGATTTAACATACAGAAGGAAGACTATTTTAAACATCATTTTTAAAAATAAGAATTCGGGTTATTTGTTTCTTCACTGTAAATAGTTAAAGCATGAAGGGTGAGTGGTGAATAGTCAAATCATTCTCATTATTGCATATAAAATGCATGGATAAATATGAGAAAAGATTTGAAAAATAATATTTTTCATTAAAAAATTCCTTTTGAAATCTTTCCTTCACGGAGAGAAGAGAGGATTAAGTTTAAATGATTGCAGAAACTTTTATAAGACGCCCGGTTACCGCCATCGTGGTTTCAGTGGTAATCGTAATTGTAGGGATCATCTCCTTATTAAACCTTCCAATAGCAAGATATCCGGATATTTCTCCGCCAAGCGTTTCTGTCTCCTCTACTTTTACTGGAGCCGATGCACAAACGGTGGAACAGACCACTACTACGCCTTTGGAAACCCAAATTAATGGTTCACCGGGGATGACCTATCTCAGCAGCAGCAGCACGTCCAGCGGTCAAAGTTCAATCGGTGTTACTTTCGACGTGGGTACTGATATTAATATCGCCGCCCTCGATGTTCAAAACAGGGTAAGTGTTGCAACACCCGTTTTGCCTGATGCGGTAAAACGTTTGGGCGTTACTGTAGTAAAGCGTAATCCCGATATTATGGTGGCTCTTGCTTTTTTTTCACCAAAGGGAACCCATGATTCTAAATTTATCGGCAATTATGTAAATATTTACATGCAGGATGCGCTGAAACGGGTGAAAGGAGTAGGAGATATCATTTCCCGTGGAGATGATTTTGGCATGAGGATTTGGATTAATCCTGATAAGCTGGCCGCTCTCAATCTCACTGCTGCTGATATTTCGAATGCTATTACCGAACAGAATCTGGAAATAGCTCCTGGTACAATCGGGGGAACTCCTCAACCGCATAATCAGGCTTTTGAATACAGTGTATTGACAAACAGCAGGCTGAATACGGTAGATCAGTTTAAAAATATCATAGTACGCACTGACCCTGCCACTGGCAATATTGTATATCTGAAAGATGTGGCAAGAGTAGAGTTGGGAAAATTTACCTATGGAAACAATGCGCTTATTAATGGAAAGCCCGCTACTTTTTTATTAATCTACCAGGCACCTGGCGCAAATGCCTTATCTACTTATACAGAATTAACCAAAACTCTGACTGAATTAAAGAAAACCTTTCCTCCTGATATTGATTATGCAATTCCGCTGGAAACAGTTTCTGTGGTAAAAACTTCTATCCGGGAAGTCGTTTTTACCCTTTTGGAAGCTCTTACGCTGGTCGTAATTGTCGTGTTTTTATTTTTACAAAACTGGCGCGCTACTTTAATTCCTGTGCTGGCTATTCCGGTTTCTATTATCGGCACGTTTGCCTTTTTTCTCCCTTTTGGATTCACCATTAACACCCTTACTTTATTTGCCTTCGTACTGGCAATTGGGATTGTGGTGGACGATGCCATTATCGTGGTGGAGGCTGTGCAACACATCATAGATCACGACAATGTATCTCCTCGTGAAGCAACCAAAAAAGCCATGTCTGAAATATCAGCGCCCGTTATCGCCATTGCTTTAATCCTTGCATCTGTATTTATACCGGTTGGTTTTATCCCCGGTATTGTAGGAAGACTTTATCAGCAATTTGCGATTACGATCGCGGTATCAGTAATTATTTCTGCATTTGTTGCTTTATCACTTACCCCGGCATTGTGTACCTTACTCCTGAGGCACTCAAAGGGCGAAAATGAAAAGAAAAACTTTTTAGAAAAATTCTTTGCGGCTTTCAATAGCCGGTTACAAAAAATAACCGCTTCCTATACAAGGGGAGTTACTTTATGGATTAGAAAAGCACCTTACGTTTTAGTAATGCTTGTAGTATTATTTGTAGCCTTAGTGGTTTTGTTTAAGAAGAAGCCAACCGGTTTTATTCCTGCTGAGGACGAAGGCCGGCTTTACGTGACGTACCAGATGCCTGAAGCCGCCTCTACCAACAGAAGTATAGATATGCTGAAAAAAATAATGGAACGCGTGCAATCTATTCCTGAAGTAGGAACAGTGGGAGGATTAGCGGGGGTAAACATTCTAAGTTCTGCAAACCAGCCAAATGTAGGAACCATGTTTGTCTTATTAAAACCCTGGGATGAGCGAAAAGGAAAAGGCGAGGATGCACAAAGCGTTCTTGCAGAAATTTACCGCAAAACAGCAGATATTAAAGAAGCAAAAATTGTAGCTATTTCGCCACCGGCTGTGCCTGGCCTTGGGCGTACGGCCGGTTTCACAATGGAACTGCAGCAAACTACGAGTAATGATAACATCCAGCAATTTACCCAGGTAGCGCAAAATTTTGTGGCGCAGGTAAACAAACGCCCTGAAATTGATAACGCATTTACTTTTTTCACTGCCAATACGCCCACTTACCAGATAAATGTGAACAGGGATAAAGCAAAACAACTGGGCGTTTCGCTGTCAGATGTGTATAATACGATGTCCACATTGCTGGGCAGCACTTATGTCAATGATTTTAACTTATATGGCCGGAACTTTCGCGTAATGGAACAAGCTGACAGCTCCTACCGGACATCTGTTAGTGATTTTGGAAAATATTACGTACGAAACAGCCAGGGGAATATGATTCCGCTAAGCTCGTTGGCTACCGTTACCTTAACAGAATCTCCTTCACTGATTTCTCACTATAATATTTACCGCTCAATAGAAATAAACGGAGGAGCGAAACAAGGATATAGCAGCGGACAGGCTTTAACTGCACTGGAAGAAACAGCCGCAAAATATTTACCAAATGGTTACGGTTATGAATTTTCAGGAATGAGCCTCGAAGAAATAAAAGCGGGAAATAAGACAGTAACGATCTTTTCCATTTCGTTGATATTTGTATTTCTGTTTCTTGCTGCTTTATACGAAAGCTGGTCTGTACCTTTTTCTGTTTTATTTGCCGTGCCTATCGGTGCACTTGGATCTATCATTACATTATCTCTTTTGCCACATCTTACAGATAACATATATGCACAGATTGGTTTGATAACACTTATCGGCCTTGCTGCCAAAAATGCCATCCTGATAGTAGAATATGCAAAAGAGCGGGTAGATGCAGGCATGGGTTTGATGAAGTCGACGCTGGCAGCTGTGAGCCTTCGTTTGCGGCCAATTGTAATGACATCGCTGGCTTTTATCCTCGGTGTATTACCCCTTGCCTTTGCAACCGGAGCGGCTTCGCAATCACGACAAACCATAGGATGGACCGTATTTGGCGGCATGCTGGCAGCTACTTCGCTTGCTATTTTCGTAGTGCCGGTTTTGTTTGTACTAATCACGAGAATTACTTACGGAAAGAAAAAACTTGCCGAACTGGAAGCCAGTTTCAATCCTGAAGCTCATAAAGAATTTGAAGTGTAACATCTATATGTGGCAAGTGACAAAAACGCATGGTTTTATTGAGACTGAACCATTTGGCCACTTAGTAGCCTGAATGACTCTGTTCACTTGAAACATTCAGGCCCGCTGATAATCTAAAAGGTATTTAGTAAACGAACAAATAATTGGAAAAACGCTTTTTTCTATTAGAAAAAATTCGATTCGTATAAAGTTATCTTCATTTGCCGTTGATTTTTAAATCGCTGGAGGATAAAAAACCCATAGTAAAAACTTTGCTGCATCTGGAAAGTGTCCAATTTTTTCCAAAAAAAGGAAACAGAAATACAAATTCAGGTTATTTCTTTATTTACTGCTGTTGTGCAATGAAACCATGGCTTTTCAAGGCAGTTAGGCTTGTGCAGTGGGGCCACCAAAATTCAAAGGCAGTTCAACCGCCTCAATATCCTGGATAGGGCCATTTACCGCTTCAAACTTTTTCACATTTTCTATCATCGCTTTCATAAAGCGCTTGGCATGTGTGGGTGTAAGGATGATCCTGCTTTTCACTTTGCTTTTTGGCGTTCCCGGCATTACGTTTACAAAATCGACCACAAACTCTGCATGGCTGTGAGTAATAATAGCAAGGTTGGCATAATTTCCTTCAGATACTTCTTCTGAAATTTCTATATTTAGCTGATTGGGTGCTTGTGGCTGATCGGGCATGTTTTTTTATTTTTTCAAAATTAGGAATAAATAAAGAAGGCGGGAAAATAAAAACTGATTAAGAAATATATTTATAGCAGTTTATTAATAAAAAAACCAGAGCTACTTTTGATAGCTCTGGCTAAATATTTAATTAATGAAATAAAATCCTATTTATTCAGGTTTGGATTGTTAAGTATTTCTGCCTGGGGAATTACGAAAGTCAATTTAGGATCATTGTACTTAAAGGATTCTCCATCATAGAATAAATGGTTGTCACCTCTTGTAATGGTTGCTTTATTTCTCTTCATGGCCAGGTAGGATTTACCTTCACCCCATAACTCAATACGGGTTTGTAAGTAAATTTCATTCAACAGCGCTTGTCCTGATAAAGCATCAATATACGAAACGCCGGCAATTCTATCGGAAAGGAAAGAAGAAAGAGCAGTTCTTGCTACATCATCATTCCCTAAATGAGCTTCAGCTTCAGCATACAGCAAATAAAATTCATCTGCGCGCATGTATAACAAATCAGTAATTACTTGGCGCTGGCCACCATCTACACGACCTGGATCAAAGAATTTATTTAAAGGCATGTAATCAAAATCTCCCGGATCATAATCGTACTGGGCTTCAAGGCCGCCATTTGGCGGATCAAATTGATTTTTACGAATATCATCAGTGCGGATTGAATTATACAGGCCTTCGTCGATGGTTTTTGGATCACCTGCCCATGCATAACTGTAAGTAAACAGATCTACCTGTCCCCACCAGGAAACCAGATCAATATCCTGAGCAAGTGTAAGGTCCACACCCCACATCCAGCTTGGAGTAGCTACGTTATTAAATCCTGCTTTATCAATATTACTTCCGTTGTAAACCAATTCTAAAGGAGTAGTTTTTGGAAATACAGCCATAATGTCTTTCGACAAAGAGGCCACCTGTGTCCAGTCATCTTTTGTTCCTCTTGCAGCGAGCACATAAGCGAGCAATCCTTTAGCTACCTCTTTATCAATTTGATTTTTGCTGGTTCTTTTAAAGCCATCAAGATAAGTAATAGCTGCTGTAAGATCTGAAATCATCAAATCCCACACCTCCTTATTGGTAACTTTTGGCTGATTTTGCTTTTCTAATGCAGCAGTGGTATAGAGAGGTAATACCTTAGCAGAACCATCTCCATATTCTGTAGCATATAGCTGAGACAAATAAAAATAACCGTATGCGCGCATCGCTTTTGCCTGGCCCATCGTAGCTTTATCATCGGCAGTCGTAGGCACAGCATCTGTTCCACCCAGAATATCAATTATTGAATTAGCTCCATAAATTATTTTGTAATAATATCTCCACGGAATATAGTCTTCATTAGTTGTAAAATTCACTGTTGACTGATACCTTGCTGTTGGTTCGTACCAGCCATAGTTTACAGCTCCCAAAACCATATCGGAAGAAAGCATATCGGAGTAAATATCTATTCCTTTTTGTCCAAAATCATCATGACCGGTGGTACCACCTACCCCAACGGTAAACATGGCTGTATATAATCCTGCAATATTTCCAAACAATAGTTTTGGATCCTTTTTCGCCGCCTTAGCCAATTCTTCAGGAGTCATAAACTCCGACGGTAGTGTTTGAAGAAAATCTTTTTTACAGCTTGTAGCCATAACCGAGCCGGCAAGCACTAAAGCTAATATATATTTTGTTTTCATATTAATTACTTTAATAAATTAAAATTTAATTTTTAAACCAGCAGTAATGGTTGACAATGGTGAATAACGATACATATTTGAAGATCCGCTTTCACCTGTAGAAGGATTGAAACCCTTCCTTGCTGACTGCAACCAAAGATTATCGCCTGATACAAACACCGTAACCTGTTGAGCAATTCCTTGTTTTTGTAACAAACTTGCCGGTAATGAATAGCCAATGCGAACATTATTCAACGCCCAGAAATCCGCCTTGGCAATGAACCTGGATGAAGTTGAACTCACGTTTGCATCTGCATTGTTAGAAATGCGTGGTACATTCGTAATATCTCCTTCTTTCTGCCACCGGTTTAGGATATCAGTACTCCAGTTGTTACCACCGATTGCACCATTACTCATTAATACCGCGTAAGCACCATCATAAGCATATCCTCCAATGCTATATAAGAACTGAACATTTAGTTCTAATCCTTTAAAACCTGCATTCAGATTTACCGCTCCTCTTACTTTTGGCAAAGCAGATTTGCCAATATAATACTGAGTCGCATTTGCATAAGTTTTGGTTACTGCAGTTAATAAACTACCCTTTTTATCCGGATTTAAACTATAGTAGTTCTCAAGGTCTAAAATTTCTTCTCCGGCATCATAGGTTTTATTGTTATTTAGATCATCATAATAAACTGTCCAGGTACTGGTACCGTCTTTCGGATCCACACCAGCAAAATTCCTTACATAAAAGTCGTAAATGGAATGGCCTTTTGACCAACCGTAGGGAGATTGCACGTCAATAGCTTTTGGTTCACCTGTAGAAGGATCGATCGGCATTTTGGTAATCTTGTTTGTAAAATGCTCACCATTTACATTCAGATCAAGATAAAAATCTTTTTTATTAATCAGATGACCAGTGAAGTCAAACTCGATACCCTGGTTTCTCAATTGTCCATCATTTACGGTAATTAATGCGTATCCGTTTGATGGCCCTACCCTTCTTTCAAAAATAAGGTTCGCTGTGTTTTTCACGTAATAGTCAACTGTACCAGTAAAGTAACTTCCTAATTTAAAGTCCACTCCTGCCTGGAACATTTTTGAAGATTCCCATGTTAGATTTGGACTTCCGGGTACCGGTATTCCGAATGAAGGATTGTTGTCTAAATTGCCAATGCCGATCTCGTTATAACCGGGATAATAATTCTGAGTTCCATCTGATAATAGGATTGACTGATCACCCAGCACACCATAACTGGCCTTCAATTTCAGGTAGTTAAGTGCTCCTGAATTTCTCATAAAATCCATTTTTGTTACTTCCCATCCTGCACCAACAGAACCAAAAGTACCCCAGGTATTATTATTGAGGAACCGTGAAGAACCGTCTCTTCTGATTGTACCTGATAAATAATAGGTGCGGTCATAATCATAATTCACCTGGCCAAAATAGCTTTCTAATTTGTTGGTAAGAGAATAAGAATATGACGTAGGGTTTTTTACAATGGCATTAGACAGTTCGAGGCTGTAATTGTCCACTAAACTATACCCTGAAGCGCCCGATAAGGTTTTTTTAAAATCTGTTGCTTCATGTGCTGCCAAAACTTCAACATTGTGGCCACCAAAACGGTGTGCATACCGCAGCATATTCAACAGGTTCAAGTTCATCATTTCGGTGTTATCCTGGTAAATAGAACCGTTTTGGCTTGCAGAAGAACCGTAGAATTTATTTTCGCGATCATACGCATTATTGTTATAATACTGAACCCCTAACCTGTTTTCCAATGTAAGATCTCTTGTAAATTTTAAAGTAACAGAAGTGTTTCCTGTCAATGCATTTTGTTTTGCAAGAGAAGTATTATATGTAGCATCAGCAATTGAATTGGTCAATGAACCGAATTTTCTGCCTGTGGAACCATAATCATATTGATAACCTCCAAAAATTGGATCTTCTACTTTTTGACCATTTTTATCACGCAAAAAGAGCGGATATATCGGAGGAATGTTATCTACAAACCAGAATACACTGTTTGAATTACTTCCCTGTCCATTATTATTGGTAGCTGAATTAGCATAATTTAAATCGAATGAAGTCTTCAACCATGATTTTACTTCATGATTCAAATTTACACGCGCATTAAAACGTTTGAAATTTGTCTTGATAGAATAACCATTATCATCCAGGTAGCCGAATGAAGTATAATAATTGGTTTTAGAATCACCGCCTCCCATTTTTATATTTACTTCTGTTCTGTTTGAGGGCTGAAATGCATAGTCTTCCCATCTTTCAGGATCGAATTTCCTGGTTACACCTGCTTTCACTTTGCGGGTTACAGGGTCAATCAGGTCTGCATTACTCGTAATATTCCAGATATTATTATTAGGACTGATACCTGCAGAAGAGAAAATCCTGGTATTCGCATAATTCACAGGATTCGCATTTCCAACCTTAACGCCCTGGTTGTAAAGACCTTCCCAGCTCAATGCAATATATTCTTCAGGAGAAGTAATTACATCATAACGAGGCAAAATTGATTTGTTTGCACCAAATTTACCATCTACTTCAATAAACGATTTTTTGCTTTTACCAGTGCGGCTTGTAATTACAATAACACCATTTGCTCCTCTTGAACCGTATATGGCGGTAGCGGCAGCATCTTTTAAGACGGTAACTGAAGCCACATCGGATGGATTCAAAGAGTTAATTGATCCGGAATAAGGTACACCATCAACAACATATAAAGGATCACGGTTTCCGTTTACAGAACCGATACCGCGAATGCGGATTGTAGCAGATGTACCGGGCTGTCCCGATGTATTGATAACCCTCACTCCCGCAACTTCACCAGCCAACGCCTGTGAAACGTTAGAAACGTCTTTTTGTGCAAGCTTTTCGCCAGAGACTAATTTGGCAGAACCGGTAAATGCCTCTTTGGTGGTGGTGGTATAACCTACTACCACAACCTGCTCAAGAGATTTATCACTTTGTTTCAAAGCAACATCTATTGAGCTTTGTGAGTTTAACGGCATTTCCTGCGTTGCAAACGATATGGCAGAAAATACCAAAGTTTTGGTATTCGCCGGAACGGAAAGCGAATAATCTCCAGTTACATTACTGATGGTTCCGATATTTGTACCTTTTACAACAACGGAAACATCAGAAAGCGGATTTCCATTCTCATCTGTCACCTTTCCGGTAATCGTCCGGGATTGAGCAAACACAACACTGCCAGAAAAAAGCAGCATTGCGAGTAATGTAAGAATTCTTCTCATGTTAATACTTAAATTTTAGTTTGAAAATATATAGGGTTTGGGGTTATAATTTATTAGAGAAAGCCAGCAACAGATATATCAAGGGGGGTCAATTGTCACAAAAAGTTCAGCATTTACGCCTTTGTTTGATATTCAATATAAGCGTTGTACAAGGGGTTACCATCATTGTCATCAATTTGTTTAATTTTCTAAAAGTTTGCAAATATACGATGGAACGTCCGAGTAACAAAA
>JBQCFO010000302.1:0-4827 GCA_051959055.1 Ginsengibacter sp.
GTTGCTTTCAAAATATATTTCGATTCCCGGGGATCATTATAACCATTCAGATAACAGGCAAGCGGCGCTCCGATACTTATATCTCCCCAACTTTTGCTAATAGAGTTTATTGGATGTGTATTTGTGCCAATATCTACAAACGCATTATCATCGTTGGTAGTTAATAGGCCTCCCGGATCGGATAACGATAACTCCCCTTCTGTTTTTGCTTTTGCTGGATCTATATTTGATATCCTGATTGCCAGGCGCAACCGTAAGGTATTTGCAAACTTGATCCATTTAGCGTAGCTGCCTCCATACACCAGGTCAAACTTACTGAATGTTTCAGGATCTCCATTTTTTACCAATCCATTTAATACATTAATTGCAGAATCCAGGTCACTAAAGAATGCATAGTATGCATCCTTTTGGGAATCATACGTAACGCTGCCGTCTTTATTGGTTTCACCATAATGAGTATAAATAATTGGCCCATAAATATCGCTGACGCGATGCATGGCTTCTACCCTTACAATTTTGGCCCAGGCGTGAAAGCTGGCATATTTTGGATCTGTGGTAGAGTTTAAAACATTTTGAATCGGCTTCATCACATTGTTATATGCATAATCCCAGGGATAAAAATTCCAGCCATCCATCAGAAAATAATTGGTATTATTTGTATTGCTGTTAAATGGATCGGCGGACATAAAATAGCCGGAATATACATCGCCAATCAGATTTTGCTGAAGTTGATAAATCCAGTTGGTATTGCTCATGATATACAACTGTGCTTCATTCATCGGCTCGCCCAGGTTCTGGTAATCGACAGAGATTTGTTTTTCACTGAGGCCGGTCGGATCGGTATTATATGCCTTAAAATCTTTGGTACAACTGCTGATAAATGTTGCAATCATCAAACAAATTGCGGTAATCGTTCTATTAATATGATTCATAACACTATGTTTTAAATATTTTTATTTGAATTAAAAAGCAGCTTTAATTTGAAATCCTATACTTCTTGTAGTGGGTAGACTAAAGGTTTCAATTCCCTGCAAACCATTATTGGTTGCCATAGAAGTTTCGGGATCAAACGGAGCTTTCTTATAAAAAAAGAAAAGATTTCTTCCTATCAGCGAAAAAGTTAAATTATTTATCCAGCTTGCCTTTACAGGTATATGGTACCCAATGGAAACTTCGCGCAGCCTCACAGCGGTGGCATCATACATGTAATATTCGCCAATACCGGACAAGCCACCTACACCCTGATAAAATACTTTCGGATCGATACTGCTGACTTTGCTTCCATCCTCATGTTCTGCATTGATTTTTACTCCGCCGGCATCTCTTGCATCGGCTGTTACTTTACTATCGCCGAGGCCATCAAGAATTGCCTGAGTCATGCTCATTACTTTTCCTCCAAATCTGCCATCAATCAAAAAGTCAACAGAAAAATTTTTAAGGTTTATCGTATTGCTCCAACCCAAAGTAAATTTAGGATTTGGATTACCCAAATATTTCAAACTTTGATCGCCTACGCCACCAGTAGAATCTGAACCTCTTTCGGGCGTTCCATTTGCATCAACAACAATTGTCCCATCAGCGGCTCTCTTAAAAAAGTGGCCATAAATATCTCCCCACGAGCCACCTTCTTTGATATAAGATGCATATAATAAGTTACCGATTCCGGTAACTGTAAAATAGGTTTGAGTAACCCCTAATGCAGGATCTGCAATCTGGATTACCTTATTTTTATTGTAAGCATAATTTATTGTTGAAGTCCAGCTTACAAGATTGGTTTTAACCGGAGTAAAGAATACAGAAAGTTCCACTCCGTTATTACGGATATTACCCGAATTCAGATAGTATGTATTGTATCCGCTTCCATTTGGAGCAGGCGTTTCGATATATTGCCTGTAATTGTTGTTGATGTAGTAGGTGAAATCAAAACCAAGCCTGTCATTTAAAAAATGCCATTCAGTTCCTGCTTCAAATGAACGGTTGTCTTCCGGTTTTAAATAAGTACCGGGAAGAAAAGTTTTGGTATTCGCCACGGAACCATTTTGATTGTCGATGGTGTAAGCTACAGGATTGGTAGAATAAATGTTTACATCATTCCCAACTTTAGCGTAAGACAGCCTTATTTTACTGAAAGTGATTGGCTCCCCCATTTTAAACATATCGCTTAAAACTCCTGTGATACCCGCAGAATAATAAAAATATCCTTTATTTTCTACCGGAGTAAAAGCAAATGTTGATGACCAGTCATTACGGCCGGTAAGATCCAGGTACAAATAATCTTTCCAGTTCAATTGCGCAGTGGCAAAAGCAGCCTGCACCTGGCGGTGGTTTTCTGTTTGAGAGACTGTTATTGCTGCTGGCAGAATGTTGGCCAGGGTAAATACATTGGCAAAACGTAAACCGTCACCGCTGTTTTTCGTGCCAAAATTATTTTGGTCTAAGGTGCCATCATTGATGCTTGAACCGATTGTTGCTTTCAGACCAAGATTATCAGAAAGTTTTTTATCAGCGCTTAACAATAAATCTCCATACAATTGTGTGTTGATGGCTCTTAAATATGTATACCCGCCATTATTGGCAGTTAAAACAATTGAGGTGGTCGCAAAACTTTTTACATTAATATCGTTAATGGATTTATCAATATTGCCTCTGGCCTGAAGGCTCAGCCAGTCATTTATTTTGAATTTTAAAGAAAGATTTGTATAAATCCTGTTCACTACATTGTCGCTTGTGTTCCGGTTTAGCAGCCAGTAAGGATTCTGTTCGGTTTCTGTTCCGGCAAAGGAACTATCATAATTATTATCCCACCAGTTTTGAACATTCGTGTTTCTTGCTGTAGAATACACTTCATAAGTTTTATATTTATTAAAATCCAGGCCTCTCGGGAATTCATATAACCCGGATAAAGGATTATCATACAAGCCACTCACCGGTCGGTTGTGTGCGCTTTCATGAATGTATAATGCATTCACATCCGCAACAAGTCTGTCATTGAAAAAGTTAGTTGTCTGATGAAAATTCAGGTTGTGCTTTTTCATATTAGATGTGGGCATTACTCCTTTATTATCTGTATAAGAATAGGAGAAATATGTTTGAGATTTGTCTGTGCCTCCGCTTAATGAAATGGCATTAAAATTCGTCAGGCCGGTATTGAAAAAAGGCGTTACCCAATCAGGCGAATTTACAACGCTGCCCCAGCTATCACGGCTGCCAGGGTTTCCTGATGAAGGAGTAGTTGTTTGCCCGTATTTAAATTGCAGGGCCTGCTCGTACAGTGGTGTGTCAAATGTAAGGCCGCTGGAGAAATTGATTTTTGTACTTCCTGCTTTTCCTTTTTTTGTGGTAATGAGTATAACTCCATTGGCTGCCTGGCTGCCGTACAAAGCCGCTGCAGAAGCACCTTTCAATACGGTAACACTTTGAATGTCTTCAGGGTTCAGATTTGAAATTCCGTCGCCGCCATCAACCCCCACAAACCCGAGCGCCTGTCCCCATTCGTCTGCCGGCTGCGCAGGATTGGCGTTGGTCATGGGCACACCATCAATTACGTACAAAGGCTGATTTTCACGAGTTGATTTATTTCCCCTGATTACTACCCTTGCAGAACCGCCAATTCCGGAACTGCTCCGTGTGATGTTTACACCTGCTACCCTACCGGTGAGGTTGTTTACAAGGTTTGCATCTTTTACATTATTCAAAGCAGAATTATCTACCGTTTGTACAGAATAAGTAAGTGATTTTGCCTGCCGGTTGATGCCCAATGCTGTTACGACTATTTCGTTCATTCTTTTATTTTGTTCATTTAATTGAACGTTAATGGTATTATCATTTCCAACAGTGATGATCCGTGTTTCAAAGCCTACAGAAGTAAAAACCAATACATCTCCTTTAGATGCTTCGATGCTGTAAATGCCGTTGCTATTTGTAGAGGTTCCTTTGTTCGTTCCTTTCACCTCTACGCTTACACCTGTGATGGGATTACCATTGTTATCAATTACTTTCCCGGAAATAACATCGTAAGGCAAAATGAAATTAACATGGCTTGCTGAAAAAGAACTGGCTCCGCTCCCCGAAGCCGGAGGTATATCAGGAGCAGCTTTTTCTTTTTCTTTTGCAGGTAAAATAACGAACGTATTGCTGTTGATCTTTTTATAACTCAGCCTTGTATTTTCCAATATTTTATCCAGGATTAATTCGGTTGCCGGCGACATATCATTCACCTGGTTTACCATTTGATTACCTATGGCTTTATTGGAAAACATAAAGAAAACGCCTTTTACTTTATTCAGCTGCTGCAATTCATCCACCAGCCTGCTTTTCGAATTGTCCCGTTGCTGCGTTGAATTTGCAGTAGGATGGCTGCTTTCGTGTGTATTAGAATACGCATAATCATTCTGCGAGTATGCTTTACTTATATTTATTGCAAATGACAGGAAAGTCAAAAGCAATAAAAAGAGCGAAATTTTAAAAATTCTCATTTTTCAGATTTTATGGTGATAAATAATTATTGATTTTTATTAATAGTGATGCCATTTTCAGTACGGGTTATTCTGAATTCCTGCGTTCCTTCAAGCGAGGAAAGCAATACTTCGAGGTTGTCGTTTGGCATAATTCCGGTGATCGTTTTATCCGCAATTCCTGAATCTATTTTTACATCTACTCCGTAATGCTCTTTGATAATAACAGCCACCTCAGACATTTTTGTATTATCAAACACCAGCTTATTTTGTGTCCAAACCAAATAATCATTTTTTGTGATTACTTTCTTTTCAATCTGATTATTTTCATACACCACATAATCGCCGGGTTTCATTTTTATATCCGGCCCGC